>NZ_JALCYX010000086.1:0-16387 GCF_022690695.1 Anaeromyxobacter sp. SG17 | reverse complement strand
GGGCGGGCCTCCCGAGGCGCCGGCGGCCTGGACGGCCGTCACGGCCGCGGCGGCCGGCGCGGGGGAGGGCGGGCGCGGGGCGCGGGGCGGCGCCTTCCCGGAGGCGGGGTCGATCCCGAGCAGCGACTCGGGATCCACGAACAGCCCGCCCACGCGCACGCTCCAGTGCAGGTGCGGGCCGCTGGCGCGCCCGGTCGCTCCGAGGAGCCCGATCCGCGCGCCGCGCCGGACCGCCTGGCCCGGGCGGACGCCGATGCGGGAGAGGTGGAAGTAGGCCGTGAACACGCCGGCGCCGTGAGAGAGGAGGACCGTCCGCCCGGAGAGGTAGGCCTCCCGCACGAGGACGACGACGCCGTCGTTCGCGGCCCGGATCGGCGCGCCCACGGGTCCGGTCACGTCGGCGCCGTAGTGGACGCTCTGCTTCACGCCGTCGAACACGCGCTTTTCGCCGAAGTGCCCGGACAGGCGCGCGCGCCGGGGCCACGCGAAGGCGCGCCGGAAGCGGGGCGGCTCCGGGGGCCGCGCGTAGGCGGCGTCGAACGCGGCCCGATCCGCGGCGATGCGCGCCGTGACGTCGGGCGGCGGCTCCACGAAGCGGGCGGGCACGCCGGAGATCTCGCGCGCGGGCCAGCCCGGCTCCACGACGGCGAGCGTGGCCTCCGTCCGCGCGCCGTCCGCCTCGATCCGGGCCGCCAGCGGGCCCACGGCGGTCTCCGTCGGGAGCGGGGCGAACGCGCGCCACTCGCGGCCGGCCCGGAAGAACGAGAGCGGCCGGCCCGCGAGCTCACCGCGCGGCTCGGAGCCCGCGCCGGCGACCCGGACGAGCACGGCGTCGCCCGGCCGCGCGGCCGCGGGCGCGATCGAGGCGGTGAGGCGCGGCGCGGCGGAGAGGAGGAGCGCGAGGAGCGTGGAGGGGAGCGGCATGGCGGCGGCGTTGCGCGAGACGACGGTTCGAGACTGCGATCACCTTCTGTATCGCGTGGCGGGCTCGGTCGCTCGGCGACCGTCCCCGAGCACTGCATCACCCCTCGAGCCCGAGCTCCTGCTGCAGCGACTTCACGATCCGGAAGTACTCGGTGCGCGAGTACTTCACGTTGAGGACGTGGAAGTCCTTCTTCGTGAGCCCGACGCAGCCGAAGCAGTAGGTGCACTCGGAGCAGGCGCGGGAGAGGACGAGGTAGCTCGACTGCGTGCAGTTCTCGCTCGCCACGCAGTAGGCGCAGTCGTGGCAGCCCTCGCAGTCGGTGCAGTGCGTGAGGTGGCTCGACGACCGGCAGCCGCGCGAGTGCGTGCAGCGGTAGCACTCCACGCAGTCCGTGCAGAACATGCAGCTCGTGCAGCGCTGGCAGCCCTCGCAGCGGATCGAGCCGGGGTTCGACGCGTCGCCGGCGTACTCCCGGAGGAGCCGCTGGAGCTCGGCCTCGAACTCGCGCCGGGACATGACCGGCGGCGGCGGCGGGCGGAGGTCCTGGAACGTGCCCGACGCCGTGTCGATGAACATCGCGCCCTTGATCTCGCGGACGGGAGCCGGCGGCCGTGGGGGCGGGGACGCCGCGCGCGAGGCTTCCGCGGAGGCGACGATCCGGCCGGGCTGGCGCGGTGGCGTGGAGGGAGGGGGCGGCGGTCGCGGGGCGGCGCTCGGTGCCTCGCCCGGCTCGGGGGCGGCGGGATCGGGGCGGCGCGGGTCGTCGGCCATCGTGAGCATCCTGCCCCGGATCCCGGCCGAAGGGAATTGGGCCTACGGGCGGAGGGTCCAGCGGATGATCCGGCCCTCCTCGAGCAGGCCGACGCGGCGCACGCCGGGGGGGAGCTCGTCGGCGTGGTGGGAGACGGCGAGCAGGCCCGCGCCGTCCGCGCAGGCCTCGGCGAGGACCGCGAGGACCCAGGCGCGCGAGCCGGCGTCGAGCCCGGCGAGGGGCTCGTCGAGGAGGAGCGCCTCCGGGCGCGGGGCGAGGGCGCGCGCGAGGAGGAGCTTCCGGAGCTCGCCGTAGGAGAGGGTGAGCAGGTGCCGGTGCGCGAGGGAGCCGATCCCCAGCCGCGCGAGCTCGACCCGCGCGGCTTCGCGCTCGGACTCGCTCGGCGGGACGGCGAGGCCGATCGTGCCCGCGAAGCCCGACAGCACCAGCTCCTCGCCGGTGGCGTCGAAGCGATGGCGCGCCTGGAGCTCGGGGGACACGACGCCGATCCTCCCGCGCAGCTCCGGCGCGCTCGCGCGCGTACCGAGATCGAGCCGCGCGACGGTGCCGCGCGCCGGCTGCTCCTCGCCTGCGAGGAGGCGGAGGAGGGTGGACTTGCCCGCGCCGTTCGGGCCCACGATCGCGAGCTGCTCGCCGGGCGCGACGGTGAAGGTGACGTCGCGCAGGACGGCGCGGCCCTCGACGAGGACGGTGACGTCGGAGAGGGAGAAGAGGGTCCGGGTCGGGGTGGCGGTCGGTGTCGAGGTCGGGGTCGAGGTCGAGGTCGAGGTCGGGGCCGGGGCCGGGGCCGGGGCCGCGCAGTCGAGCCCACCCAGGAACGCCGTGCGGCTCTCCTCCCTCACGACCCTCCCTGCCTCCATCACCACCACCCGCGCGATCTCGGGGACGATCTCGTCGGGCCGGTGCGTCGCCATCACCACGGCGGTGCCGCGCCGGAGCACCTCGGAGACGTGCGCGAGGAAGGCCTCCCTGGCGCGCGCGTCGAGGCCGTCGCAGGCCTCGTCGAGCACGAGCAGCTCGGGGTCGGGCGCGAGCGCGCGGGCGAGGAGGACCCGGCGCGCCTCCCCGCGCGAGAGCTCCAGGATCGAGCGACCGAGGAGCGGCGCGACCCCGAGCAGCGCTGCCACCTCGCCGATCCGGGCGCGCTGGGCCGGGGTGGCGCGCTCGGCGGGATACGGCGCGTCGGAGAAGCCCGAGCGGATGACGGCCTCCACCGGGAGGTCCCAGTCGTGCCGGACGTAGGCGTCCTGCGCCTCGGGCGCGACGAGGGTGAAGCGCTCCCGGACGCCGATGGGGCTCTCGCTCTCTCCCTCCGGGCCGTGGAAGAGCCGGCGCCCGGCGCTCGCGGGGTGCGGCCAGAGCTCGCCGCGGAGCAGCCGGAGGAGCGTCGACTTGCCGGAGCCGCTCGGGCCGACGACGGCGAGCCCCTCGCCTCGCCGGATCGCGACGGACACGCCGGCGAGGAGGACCGCGCCGGAGAGCCGGACGTCCACGCGGTCGAGGGTGACGAGGGGCGTTGGCACGCCCCCCGTTCATAGATCGGAACGCCGGCGGAGACCCTGGAACGTGATTCGCGGCGCCGAGGTGATCGCGGGATCACGAACCGTCGTCTAGAACGCGGCGATAGTGCCCAGGCTCCCGGTCCAGGCGTCGCCGTCGAAGTCCCGGTCCACCTCGGCCGTGATGCGGACGTTGCGGCGGTAGAGCCACTGCAGCGTGAGCGCGCCCGACTCCGCGTCGGCCGCGTCGTCGTCCGAGCGGACGAGGTTGTAGAGCGCCACGACCGCAAAGCGGCCGTCGGGCCCCGTGGGGAACGCCAGCGCCTCGACGAAGCCGCCGCGGGTGACGAGGTCCTCGTCCCGGGGCCCGAAGCGCGGGTTGGAGTCGCGACGCTCCAGGTAGACGGCCGAGAGCTGGACGCGCTCGGTGAGCCCGACCCCGACGTGCGGGCCCCAGTAGACGATCGTGTCGTTCACGCCCCCGCGCCGCTCCCGGCCCCAGTAGCCGAACCCGGCCAGCCGGACCGGGCCCACGTCGCCGGCGAGGTGGAGCGAGACGTTCTTGTACGAGTCGGTGTCGAACCGTCCGCCCTCCACCGCGCCGATGCCGCTGCCGTTCGTGACCGTCGCGACCGCGGCCACCGGCCCGACGTCGCTCGTGAGCGCGACGCCGCGATCGTAGGTGAGGTCCACGCCGGACTCCCCGACGCGCGTCTTCAGGATCTGGTAGTCGAGCCGCTCGAGCCGGAGCTCGCGCTTCGCGATCGGATCCGACACCTGGAACTGCCCGGCGAGCACGTTCACAGGCAGCCCGAACACCTCCGAGAACTGCAGGTACGCGTCCTCGATCTTGCCGGGCTCGCCCTGCTCGAGGATGTAGTACGCGTAGAACCCGATCTTGTCCGCGATCCGCCCGCCGGCGAGGAGCTTGAACGTCCAGGGCGTCTCGAAGTCCAGCTCGGGCGAGCGGTCGCTCACGGTGCCGAAGGCGTCGAACCGCAGCGCGAGCGGGAACTCGCGGGGCAGCTCGAGGAGCGGATCTCCGAGGTCGAGCGTCGAGCGGGCGGGCTCGGCGCCCGGCTCGAGCGCGAACCCGCGGCCCGCGAACTGCTCGCCGTAGGGCTTCAGCCGCGGGAACGGGGCGTGGCAGGTCGTGCACGAGAAGCGGTAGCGCCGCGCGAACGCGGGGATCCCCTCGGCGGGGCCGGGGGCGGCGAGCGCCGTGACGACCGCCGCGACGAGCGCGGCGGCGGGCAGGGACGACTGGGCGCGACGGGTCACGGCGGGCTCCTCAGGGCAGGACGGTGAAGGTGGTGCGGTGCGTCGAGACGAGGACGGGCTCGTACTCGTCGCGCGGGACCTTCAGGTACTCCGCGACCGAGGAGACGAGCCGCGAGTACCAGACCGTCGCGGTCACCGTGACCGGCCCCGCGGGCAGCTCCGGCGGTGACCAGGTGAAGGTCTCCGCGACCGCCTGCAAGGGCGCGATCCGGTAGTCGGTCCCGAGCTTCGCGGTGTTCCACTGGGCGATGGTCATCCGCCCCTTCTCGTCGAAGTACGGCAGGCGGAAGATCCGGTCGCCGGCGGGCACGAGCCCGTCGCGGGGCAGGCCCTGGAACCCGGCGGTCCCCTGGATCTCGCCGATGTCCTGGTACGCGAGCGCCTTCGGGTCCGCGATCGTGTACTCCTCTCCCGGGAATCCCTTCCGGTCGACGCGCAGCGGCCACACCTTGCCCGACGCGTCCTTCGCCTCGACGTGCAGCCACAGCACGCGCTCCTCGGCGGAGCCCGACGGGATCTTGTGGCCGGCCTTCGCGTTCACGATCACCGCGGTGAGGCGGATGGGATCGCCCGGCTCGACCTCGCGCGACTCGGGGTGGATCCGAACCTCGGCGACGCCCGCGAGCTTCCCTGCGTCGTGGGCGCCGTGGAACAGGTGCTGGCGGATGTCCGCGCGCTCCTCGCCCATGCGCGCGCTCCGCCCGCGCGCGGGCGGCATGTGGCAGTCCTGGCAGACGATGCCGGCCCTCGCCTGGGGGCTCTCCTTCCACTCGAGCTGGGTGGACTTCACCCACACGCCCCAGGGGTCCTGCTCGTTGTGGCACGTGCCGCAGAACTCGGCGGTGCGGAGGAACGGGTTCTCGCGCGTCGCGTGGTACGGGCTCTTCACGCCCTTGCGCGTGCCCTGCTTCGTCTTGCCCGGCTCGGAGATCCAGTTGTAGTTCACCGACGGATCGCCGCCGCGGGCGACGACGGTGTGGCAGAGGTCGCACGAGACGCCCTCGTTCGCGCGGGTCCCGGCGGCGACCGGCTTCGGCGGGATGTCCCCCGCCAGGAACGCGAGCGGAGCGTGGCAGCCGTTGCAGCCGGCCTTCACGCCCTTCACCTTCTCGACCTTCTCGGCGTGCGGGACGGCGAGCTGGAAGTACTCGATCTCGTCCCAGGCGTGCGTGAACGCCTGCGACATCATCGCCTGCTCGTGCTGCCGGGAGATGTCCACGTGGCAGCCGGCGCAGGCCTGGGGCTTGTCGTAGTCCGCGTACCTGCGCGTGCCGAGCGCGTCGTCCCCGGCCTTTCCTGCCGGGCGCTCGGCGGCGAGGGCGGGAGCGGCGAGCGCCAGCGCGAGGGCCGCGGCCGCGCGCGCGGCGAGACGGATGGTGCACATGGCCTGCTCCTCCCGGGCGCGCCCTCTCCCTTCGCGTCACGGATCGCGGCGATGCTACGCACCCCTCACGCACGCCGGACGGCGTCGGGCGGGGCAGCGACCTCATGACGCGCTCGCCCGCCTGGGCGCCCACTGGCGCGGCGCCCGACGGGGCTTCGCGGTGACCGGCGGGCGGGGCGGCTGACTAGGAGGGTGGGGGCGCCTCGCCCGCGCCGCGGGCGTCCCTGTCGGAAGACGCCATCCGATGGACGTGCGCCTCGAGCCGGCCCAGCTCGTCCATGCTGCGCAGGCGGGGGCTCCCCGCGGGCACCTCTCCCGTCTCCAGCCGGCGGCGCAGCTGTCCGAGGCGGCGGAAGACGAGCAGGTGGACGAGCGCGAACATCGCGGCGGCTCCCGCGAGCGCGAGGGCGAGGAGAGAGACCTTCAGCCTGGGCGCGCCCGCCTCGAGGGCGGCGTGCTGCGGGGTGAAGTCGTGGAGCACGACGAGCCCGCCCACCTTGCGCCCGGCGGCGTCCCTCAGCGGGACGATCCCGCGCAGGAGGGCCCGGCCCCCTCGCTCGACGTGACCGAGCAGGACCCCATCCTCGGGGAGCGCCTCCACGTCGCCGTCGTAGTCGAGGATCCCGTCCGTGAAGGAGGTGGAGTCCACGACCACCACGTCCGTCCGATCGTTCCAGGTGTTCTGGCGCGGGCCGAGGACGCTCGCCCAGGCGCGCTCGTCGAGGAACTTCTTCTTCACGAGGAGGCCGTAGTCGTCGCCGGTGCGCGCCTTCATGTCGCGCAGGAAGCGCTCGAAGTCCTGGCCCAGCTCGACGTAGCCGAGGAGCTCGCCCGCGACGATCCACGGCCGCACGGCGCGCAGCGCGAACGCGGTCTTGCCGAGCTCCTTGCCGGCGCCGAGCTCGCGCGTCTCCTGGGCGCGGTGCAGCGTGGCGCGATCGACCGGGTCCCCGAAGAGCTCGGGGAGGTGCACGCGGAGGAAGACCCTGGGCGGATCCTCCGCCAGGTGGAAGTAGAAGTGGGTGATCCCGTCCCGGTCGCGGATCGCCTCGAAGATCGGCGCCGCGGCGGCGAGCAGGCGCGGACGGTCGCGCGCGGCGAAGGCGTCGCGCAGCTCGGGGTTCGCGAGCAGCGCGTCCGCGGTCGCGGCGAGCTTGTCGAGCTCGGCCTGCTCCTCCGAGGCGAAGGCCTCCGCCGCGCGGTGGAGCGAGACGGCGGCGGCCGCCTCGACGTTGCGCTCGATCGTCGCGTTCGCGAGCCGCGCGCTCGCGAGCGCGACCGCAACAGCGATGACGCCAAGGGCGAAGGCGAGCTTCACCTCGACGGGCAGGCTTCGCATCCAATCTCCGGTCACGCCCCCGAGCGACGCCGATCCATACCACGATCGAGGGACAGGAAGTCGCCTCGCTCGCTCGCCACGTTCGAGGACACGGTGCCGGGTCGCGAGCGCGGCGGGCCGGACGGCGGAAGCGCCCGCGAGCCGCACGTGGCAGGATCCGGCGGTGACCCAGGAGATCCTGGATGTGCCGCGGGAGGCGGCGGGAGAGCGGCTCGACCGCTACCTCGCCCGGGCGCTGGCGTTGCCCGTGGAGCGGGTACGCGGGCTCATCGAGGGGCGGCGCGTGCGGATCCGGGGCAAGGCCTGCGCGATCCAGCGACGCCTCTTCGGCGGGGAGCGGATCGAGCTCGAGCGGCCGCCGCCGGCCTCCTCCGGCTTCGCGGTGGGGCCCTCGCTCGCCGTCCTGTACGACGACGAGGACTGCCTCGTCGTCGCGAAGCCGGCGGGGCTCCCGGTCGAGCCCGCGGGCCCGGCCTCGCCCTCGGCGGTCGGCGCGGCGAGCCGGCTCGGGCGCTTCGACGTGGATGGACGGGCGGTCCCGGGGTTGCCGCACCGGCTCGACCGCGACACGAGCGGCGCGCTACTCCTCGCCCGCCACGATCGCGCGCTCGCGGCGCTCCGCGGGTCGTTCCAGGCGGGCGCGATCGAGAAGGAGTACCTCGCCCTCGTGTCGGGGGCGCCCCCGGACCAGGGCGCGCTCGACACGCCCTACGGCCGCGACCCCGCCGATCCGCGCCGGTTCACGACCCGTGTGGCCTCCGCCCGGCGCGCTCGGCTGTCGTTCTCGGTCGAGCGGCGCCTCCCCGGCGCCGCGTGGCTGCGGGTCGTGCTCGACACCGGTCGCACCCACCAGATCCGCGTGCAGCTCGCCGAGGCCGGGTTCCCGGTGCTGGGGGACGCCGTGTACGGCGTTTCCTCGGAGGTCATCGCGCGCCAGGCGCTGCACGCCGATCGGCTCACGTTCCCGCGGCCCGGCGACGGAGCGAGGGTGGAGGTGCGCGCGCCGCTCCCGGAGGATCTGGCGCGCGCGATGGAGGCGCTCGCGAGGAGCGGGTGAGGGTCAGGGCCGCGGGGTCGAGACCGGCGCCGTGGCAGTCGAGGGCGGGGTCGGGGCCGGCGTCGCGGTCGGGGTCGGAGTCGGGGTCGGAGTCGGAGTCGGAGTCGCGGTCGTGCTCGCGCCCGCCGTAGCGCTCTCCTCCTTCTCTCCCGGGAACCTCACCACCTTGATCTGCTCTCCCCGGTCCTGCGCGATCCGCCGCCGCCAGCTCTCCGGGTACTCGGGGTGCGTCACCTTCCCGTGCTCGTCGCGGACGTTTCCGTCGAGGTACTTCACGATGAGCGCCTCGCCGAGCTTGCGCCAGCGGGCGGTGGTGCGGTCGCCCTGCTCGACCGAGTACTGGGTGAGGTAATCGCGCGCGAGCCCGGGGGAGGTCGCGTGGAGCGCGAGGGCGGACTTCTCGACCTCCGCCTGGCGCGAGAAGAACCCGCTCTCGAGCTCGCCCTGCACCCGCTGGATGTCCTGGATCATGTCGCTGTAGCGCGAGTAGGCCCAGTTCGAGACGAAGTTGAAGACCCAGAACGCCGAGTCCCAGCTGAACTCCTGGAAGTTGCCGCTGCCCACCGCGAACGTCTTCGGGACCGAGCGGTTGCCGCAGTACTGCGGGACGTACACGGTCGAGTAGGTGTCGTCGAGGCCGAACCAGAGCACGCCGCCGATGGCGCCGGGGAGCCAGTCGCGCGACTGGGCGACGAAGGAGAAGCCGGTCTGCTGCGTGGAGATGGCGCGCTCGTGCAGGTACTCCGCGCCGTCCACCTTCCAGGTCATCGGGCGCCAGCGGTAGGGCAGGGCGAACGGCCCCGCGCCGACGCCCTGGGAGAGGTCGAGGGGCGTGCCCTCGAAGTGATCGCGCATGAGCTGCATCGCGCCGCGCACGGAGATCTTCGCGTCGGCCTTCACCCAGAGCGGCAGGCGCGGCGCGCTCGGTCCGCCCAGCACGTAGTCGGAGGAGAGCTTCAGCGAGGGGGCCACCCGGCGGAACACGCTCCACACCCGCGCCTCGCAGGCACGCAGGGCGCCCGCGGTCATGGGCGCGTAGGTGTCGGCGAAGCTGAAGTCCTCGTCCTTGCCGGTGAACCAGCCCTTCTCCCGGGCGAGCGCGACGACGTCCTTCGCGTACAGCGTGTTCTTGTCGTTGCGCGGGAACTGACGGATGCGCGCCTGGTTCGCGTGGGCGGAGACGTGGCCGTCCGGCACGCGGCGGGCGACCCACACCGCGCCCTTCCGCCCGGGCCCCTTGCCGACCATCTCGAGGATCCAGACCTCCTTCGGATCCGAGATCGAGAAGGACTCGCCCTCGCTGCGGTAGCCGTACTCCGCGACGAGCCCGGTCATGACGTCGATCGCCTCGCGCGCGGTGCGGGCGCGCTCGAGCGCGATGTAGATGAGGCTGCCGTAGTCGACGCCGCCCTTCGGGTCGACGAGCTCCTCGCGGCCGCCGAAGGTCGTCTCGCCGATCGCGACCTGGTGCTCGTTCATGTTGCCGACGACGTTGTAGGTGACCTCCGCCTGGCGGACCTTGCCGAGGTAGCTGCCCGTGTCCCACTCGAACACGTCGCGCATCGCGCCCTGCGGATGGCTCGCCGCGGGCGTGTGGTACAGCTCGCCGTAGAGCTCGTGCGAGTCCGCGGCGTAGGTGATCATCGTCGAGCCGTCGGCCGTGGCGCCGCGCGCGACGAGGATGTTCGTGCAGGCGCGCGCCGGGTGGGCGGCGAGCGCGGTCGCCGCGGCGACGGCGGCGAGCGGGACGGCGAGGCGCTGGCGCAGGGGGAGGATCATGGGCGCGCAGCATACCGGACTTGACCGGTCGCAAGCGCGCCCCGCGACCAGGACGGGCGCCCGAGCCGGGCCCGGGCGCGACCTCCTCCGGCGGGCCGACGGCGTCCCGGCGCCACCGGTCCCTCGGGCGGGGCCCGTGGGCGGGCGCCGCCAGCGCCCTCCGGACAGTCAAGTCTTGTCGGGCGCGCGAGCGCGTGTCACAACGCCCGGCTCCGATGCTGGACCTCTCGACGCTCAACCCACCGCAGCGCGAGGCCGTCACCACCACCGAAGGGCCGCTCCTCGTCCTCGCCGGCGCCGGCTCGGGCAAGACCCGCGTCATCGCGCACCGCGTCGCGTACCTGCTGCAGCAGGGGGTCGACCCGGAGGAGATCCTCGCGGTCACCTTCACGAACAAGGCGGCGGGCGAGATGCGCGAGCGGGTCGCGGCGCTCGCGGGACCGCCGGGCGTCGAGGTGTTCGTCTCGACGTTCCACTCGTTCGGGCTCTGGATCCTCCAGCAGGAGCACAAGGCGGCGGGCCTCCCGAAGCGCTTCGCCATCTGCGACGCCGGCGATCAGGCGGCCCTCGTGAAGCGCTGCATGCGCGAGGTGAAGGTGGACGACCGCGCCTTCGACGCCGGGCGCGTCCTCTCGCTCGTGTCGCGCGCGAAGAACGCCGGCAAGAAGCGCATCGCGCCCGGCGCCGAGGGGCAGGGGGACGACTACGACCTCGTGGCGAGCGAGGTGTACCCGCGCTACGAGCAGGCGCTCCGGGCGCAGCGCTCGGTCGACTTCGACGACCTCATCGCGAAGCCGGTCGAGCTCCTCGCGCGGAGCGCCGAGGTGCGCGGGAGGATGCAGCGGCGCTTCCGCTACCTGCTCGTGGACGAGTACCAGGACACGAACGTCGCGCAGCTCGAGCTCCTGAAGCACCTCGCCGGCGAGCGGCGGAACGTGTGCGCCGTGGGGGACGACGACCAGGCGATCTACGGCTGGCGCGGCGCCGAGGTGCGGAACATCCTGCGCTTCGAGCGGCACTTCCCCGGCGCGAAGGAGATCCGCCTCGAGCAGAACTACCGCTCGACCGGCCGGATCCTCGACTGCGCGAACGCCGTCATCGCCCGGAACGCGGAGCGCAAGCCCAAGCGGCTGTTCACCGCCGCCGGCCCCGGCGAGCCGGTGCGGGTCCTCGCGCTCGGGCAGGAGGAGGACGAGGCGCGCTTCGTCGCCGAGGAGATCGCCCGGCTGCGTCAGGAGGGCCGGCCCTGGGCCGACTTCGCGATCCTGTTCCGCCTGAACGCGCAGTCCCGACCGCTCGAGGAGGCGCTGCGCGAGGCGTCGATGCCGTACCGCGTCCACGGCGGGCCGGCCTTCTTCGACCGGGCGGAGGTGCGCGACCTCCTCGCGTACCTCAAGGTCTGCGTGTCGCCCCAGGACGAGGTGTCGCTCGCGCGGATCGTGAACGTGCCGGCGCGCGGGATCGGCGACGCCTCGCTCGAGCGCGTCCACGCCTGGGCGGTCGAGCGAAGCGTGCACCTCTTCGACGCGCTCCGCCGCGCCGCCGAGATCCCCGACCTGCCGCGCGGCGCGCCGGAGCGCATGGCCGCGTTCGTCGCGCTCGTGGAGAAGTTCCGGGCGCGCTTCGAGGAGGGGAAGGTCGCCGAGGCGGCGCGCGCGCTCGTCGCGGAGGTGGACCTCTACGGCCACGCGCGCGCGAGCGTGCAGTCGTTCGAGGCGGCGCAGCGCAAGGTGGACGCGCTCGACGGCATCCTGCGCTCGCTCGAGGCGTACGAGCACCGCACCGCGCGGCCGTCCGTGGCCACCTGGCTCCAGCGCCTCGCGCTCGACTCCCGCTCGGAGGAGGACCCCGCGGCGGACGAGGGCATCACCCTCATGACGCTGCACGCCGCGAAGGGGCTCGAGTTCCCGGTCGTGTTCCTCGTCGGCGTCGAGGAGGACCTGCTCCCCTGCGCCGGGATCCAGGGCGAGGCGCGCGACCTCGACGAGGAGCGGCGGCTCGCCTACGTCGGCATCACCCGCGCGCGCGAGCGGCTCTACCTCACGCGCTCCGCGACCCGGACGAAGCGCGGCAAGCTCCTGCCGCGCACGCCGTCGCGCTTCCTCGACGACCTGCCGGCGGAGGCGCACGAGCGGGTGGATCCCGCGGCGCTGTCGTCCTCTCCCGAGCAGGTGGCCGCGCAGACGGAGAGCGTCATGGCAGCGCTGCGCGCGCGGCTCGGCGGGCAGGCGAAGAGCTAGCCCTACCGCCTCGCCACCGCCTGCACCACACAGTGCACCCCCTCGATCACCTCGGACATGCGGCGGTAGTCGAGCGTGTCCGGGGTGTCCTCGGGCGTGTGGTAGCGCGGGTTCCGGAAGAACGCCGTGTCCGTCACCATCACCGCCGGGAAGTCGAGATCCCAGAAGCTCCGGTGGTCGGAGAGGTCCACGCCCGGCGTGTCGCGCGAGGCGACGAGGGTCTCGACCGGCACCGACGACGCGTAGCGCATGGCCGCGGCGATCTCCGCCACCATCCCGGCGTGCCCGCTCCGGCCGACGACGGCGATGAAGTTGCCGGTCGTCGGGTACGCGCTGCGCTTCATCCCGACCGGGACCGACTGGCTCCCGGGCGCGTCGGAGAACGCGCCGATCATCTCGAGCGACATCATGAGCCGCACGCGGACCTCGGACTCCTTCAGCGAGCGGGCGTGCACGACGCTCCCCATCGAGTCGGTGGCGAACCCGGGGGGCTCCTCGAGGGTGTAGGCGGCGAGCTCGACGCGGATGGGGGGCGGGCTCTGGGCGAGCATGCGGGCGAGCTCGAGGAGGCCCGCCACGCCGCTCGCGTCGTCGTCCGCGCCCGGATCGTCCCCCGCGGCGTCGTAGTGCGCGCCCACGATGATCCGCTCCGGCGTGTCCGGGCCGAAGCGGGCGAGGACGTTCCGGTAGGTGGAGCGGAACGCCGGGTAGGTCTGCTCCTCCACCTCGGCGCCCGCGGTCCGGAACGCCTCCGCGAGGAACGCGCCCGCGCGGGCGAGGTTCCCCGGGTGCGCCGCGCTGCGGGGCTGGAAGCGGCTCGCGAGCGCCTCCACGTCCGCTCGCAGCCTCGAGGCGTCGGCGCGCACGGCCCGGCACGCCACCTCGGCCGCCGGTCGGGGCCGCGGGTGGGCGCACGCGGCGAGCAGCGCGGCGGAGCCGAGCACGAAGGGGATCCTGGCGCGCATGGGGACGAGTTCACACCGCGAGGCGCGCTGGCGCAAGCGCGGCTCGCGCTCCGACCTGCGGGGGAACGGACGCCTCCTCTTGTGGGGGCGCCCCGGAGAATGTAGATTGCGCCGGCCTCAGCAGGACGACGCCCGCGATCGCGCGGCGGCCGGGTTCGCCCTTGACAAAGGGACGGCCCTCCTCTAAAAGGCGCGTTTCCAATTTCGGGATTTCCGCAGGTTTATCCATGGCCAAAGGCACCACCCACAGCGCGACGAAGGCCGAGGCCCTGAAGGGCCGGAAGTGGTGGCTCGTCGACGCGAACGACCAGACGGTCGGGCGCATCGCCACCCGCATCGCCTCGATCCTCAAGGGCAAGCACAAGCCGCTCTACACGCCCTCACTGGACACCGGCGACTTCGTGGTGGTCGTGAACGCGGGCAAGGCCCGGTTCACCGGCAAGAAGGAGACGGACAAGGTCTTCTTCACGCACACGATGTACCCGGGCGGCGAGAAGCTCACCCCGATGAACAAGCTGCGTCAGCGCCATCCCGAGGACATCCTCGAGAACGCCGTCCGCCGCATGCTGCCTCGCAGCGCGCTCGGCCGGCAGATGCTGACGAAGCTCAAGATCTACGCGGGCGACCAGCACCCGCACGCCGCGCAGAAGCCCGAGGCGCTCCCCCTCGCGCAGTAAGGAAAGACGAAGATGGCGACTCAGGCGAACATCTCGGTCGGCCGGCGCAAGGAGTCGGTGGCCCGCGTGCGGCTCGTTCCCGGGACCGGGAACATCACGATCAACGGCCGCGCGATCGACACGTACTTCGGACGCGAGACCTCCAAGATGATCCTCGTCGAGCCGCTGAAGCTCGTGGATCAGATGGGCAAGCTCGACGTCCTCGTGACGGCGCGGGGCGGTGGCCTCTCCGGCCAGGCCGGCGCGATCCGGCACGGCATCAGCCGCGCGCTGTGCGACATCAACCCGGAGTACCGGCCGATCCTCAAGAAGGCCGGCTTCATGACGCGCGACGCCCGCGCGGTCGAGCGCAAGAAGTACGGCCGCCCCGGCGCCCGCAAGCGCTTCCAGTTCTCGAAGCGCTAGCCCGATCGACGAGCTTCATCCCGACGGCCGGCCCGCGACCCGCGGCGCCGGCCGTCGTTCGTTTCCGGCCCGTGTGCCGGCTCCCGGCGCGGTGCCGCGGGCGACGCCTCGCGCGCCTCGCGGCGGCCGCTCGAGCCCGCGCGGCGCGATCAGAGCCACGGCTCGGTGAGGCCCGCGGCGCGCTCGCCGAGCTGCATCTTCATCGGGCGCCGGCGCCAGGCCTCGAGGCGGACCTCGCGCGAGCGCTCGAGGTCGAGCGCGAAGCGCTCGGCGATGCGCCGCGCGATCCTCGGCGCGTCGCAGACCACCGACGCCTCCCACAGGAACGACAGGCTCTGCGAGTCCATGTTCGTGGACCCGATGACCGCCACGTCGTCCGCGACGAGCGTCTTCGCGTGCATCATGGACGCGCCGTACTCCCAGATGCGCACCCCTCCCCGCAGCAGGCGCGAGTAGGTGCGCCGCTGCCCCGCGCGCACGAGCGGCTGATCGTGGTGCGGTCCCGGCGCGAGCACGCGCACGTCGACGCCGGCCCGGGCGCGCGCGATGAGGACGTTCTGGAGCGAGCGGTCCGGCACGAAGTAGGAGTTCGCGACGAGGAGCCGCCGCCGCGCGGAGGCGATGAGCGCGTAGTACATGCGGGCCGCGGTCGTGGTCCGGGCCCACTTCGGCGTGCTCGCCACCACCGCGGCGTGGACGTCGCCGGCCCGCTCGAGGCGCGGGTAGGCCGCCCCCGGCAGCGGCTCGCCGCGCGCGGCCTGGAGGCTGTGGTCGAAGGCGCGCTGCAGGTCGGAGACGATCGGGCCCCGGACGCGGCAGGCGGTGTCCCGCCACTCGTCCGGCCCGACGCCGTCGCCGAGCCAGCTCTTCCAGATCCCGAACCCGCCCACGTACGTCGTGCGGCCGTCGAACACGAAGATCCGCCGGTGCGAGAGGCGGAACGGATCCGGCCACGGGCGGTGGACCCTGAGCTCCACGCCGCTCGCGACCAGCCGCCGCTCGAGCTCGGGATCGAAGCGCGGCTCGGCGAGCCGCTTCGAGCCGAACCAGTCGAGCACGATCCGGCAGGTGACCCCCGGGCGCCGCTCGAGGATCGCCTTGCCGATCCGCGCCGACGGGTCGCCCTTCCCCATCCACATGAACTCGCAGATGTGGATGTGCTCGCGGGCGCGGCGGATCTCGTGCTCGAGGGCGTCGAAGATCGCGCCGTTCTCGATGAGCTCGACGGCGTTCCCGTCGCGCACCGGCACGCCCACCTCGCGCTCGAGGAGCACGTCCAGCGGGACCTCGTCCGCGTACCTCAGCATGCGCCGGGAGAGCTGGGCGCGCCGCAGCCGGCGGGTGAGGTGACCGCCGAACGCGGCCGCGACGGCGCCCGCCGCGAGCCCTGCCAGGATGGGGCGCGTTCGCACGATCGAACGTTCTGCACCCCCTGCCACGGCGGCACGGCACCCGGGTGTGCCGGCCACGACGGGATGACGAACTTCCCCGCATGGCGCGCCGATCGTTCCGCCCGGGCCACGCCGCCGTGGTGGTCGCGGGCATCGCGGCGGGCGCGCTGCTCGTGGCGCTCGTGTTCTTCCGCCTCGAGTGGCGCGGCGGCCCCGCGCTCGTGCCGCGCTTCGACCTCGGCGCGTTCGTCCGGCGGCTCCCGGAGCACGCGCGCTGGCTGCCCGGCTTCCTCGCGCTCGCCGCCTCGCTCTTCGCCTGGCGGGCGCTCGTCTGGCGCCTCGTCTCCCCGCCGCCGCGCCCGCGGTACGTCGAGGCCTACCACGCGACCGCGCTCGGCGCGCTCGTGCACAACACGGTTCCCGGCAAGCTCGGGCCGCTCGCGGCCGCCTTCGTGCTCTCCCGCAGCTCGCGCGAGCCGTTCGCGGCGGCGCTCTCGTCCCAGCTCGTCGCGAAGCTCCTCGAGATGGGCGCGGTGGTGGCGCTCGGCGCGGCCGCCGCCTTCGCGCTGCCGCGCGTGGAGGGGCTCGGGCGGGCGGTGGTCGTGGGCGCGGCGGTGTTCGTGGGGCTCGCCGCGGCGGCGGCCGGGGCGGCGCTGCTCGCGCCGCGCGCGGG
>NZ_JALCYX010000085.1:0-17243 GCF_022690695.1 Anaeromyxobacter sp. SG17 | reverse complement strand
CGCCTCGCGCGCGCCAGCGAGACGCTCGGGGAGACCGCGCCGCTCGCCGCCGCGCTCGCCGAGGCGCACCTCGCGGCGCGCGCCTGGGATCGCGCCGAGGGCGCCGCCGCCCGCGCCGTGGAGCTCGAGCCGCGCGAGGTCTCGCACCGCCTCCTCCTCGCCCGCGCCCGCATCGGTCGCGGCAAGCCCGCCGAGGCGCTCGCCGCGCTCCAGGGCGTCGACGGCCGCCCCGTCCGCATCCAGCGCGCCATCGCCCGCCTGCGGCTCGGTCAGCCCGCGGCCGCTCGCGCGGAGCTCGAGGCGACCGGGCGCGATGGCCGCATGCCGGCCGAGGCCGCGGTCTGGTACGCCCTCAGCGACGTCGCGCTTGGCCGGGCAGCGCGCGCCCGCGCGCTCCTCGAGAAGCTCGCCGCGACGCGCACGCCGCCGCCGCTCGTCCACGCCGCGCTCGGGCGTGCTCTCGAGGCAGAGGGCGACCTCGCCGCTGCGGAGCGCGCATATCGCGAGGCGATCGAGCGCGAGCCGCGCGCGCCGGAGGGGCTCGCCGGGCTCGGCCGCGTGCTCGTCGCGCGCGGCGACGCGAAGGGCGCGCTCGAGCCGCTCCAGGACGCGGTGAAGCTCGACCCCGCCGATCTCGAGACGCGCCGCGCGCTCGGCCAGGCGCGGCTCGAAGCCGGGCTCGCCGGCACTGCCCGCGCCGAGCTCGACGCGGTGCTCCTCGCCCGCCCGAACGACGTCCCGGCGCTGACGCTCCTGTCGGCGGCCTGGCTCGCCGACGGCGAGCCCGCCGAGGCGCGCCGCGCCGCCGAGCGCGCCGTGGCGAGCGCTCCGCGGGACGCGCGGGCGCTCCTCGCCGCCGCCCGCGCCGCGCAGGCCAGCGGAGACGGCGCCGCCGCGAAGCCTTTCGCGGTGCGCGCGCTGAAGGCCGGCCTCGACGCCAAGGACGCCGCCGAGGCGAAGCGCATCGCGGCGTTCGACGGCAAGCAGGTCGCGATGAACGATCCCTCGCCGGCGCTGAAGCGGGTCGCGAGCGGCGGCTCGAAGAAGATCCCCGCCGCGGTCTCCAGGCCGGCGCGGAAGCGCTGACGGCGCTCCCCGAGGGCCGTCCCGGCGGCCCCTAGAGGCCCTTCGGCACCCACTCGCTGCCTTGCTTCACGTAGAGCCGCTTCACCGCCCCCCAGGCGACGCGGTGCGCGGTCGCCTCGTCCCCGCCGTATTCCTCCCACGCGTGGTTGAACGCCTCGCGGTAGATGTCCTGCGCATGGGGCGGGAGGTGCGCCCGCACGGATTGTGGAAGGTCCTCGTTCGCCGCGTAAGGCATGGACCGCCGCCTCTCGACGCCTCGCCCGCGCGTCGCACTCGCCTGGGGGCGGCCACCGGGCGGGAGTGCCCTGCCGCCGCCCTCGCCAGTCTACGGCGCGCTGCGGGCTCTCCGGATTGCCAGTCGAGGCGGCGCTCCCGAGCGCGCCGGCCGCGCAAGCCTTCGGGTTGCCCCGAGCGCGGCGTGCCCGTGCTACCGCCTCCACCGCCTCGACGAAGCTCAGTAGCTGGCCGCCGCGACGACGCCTTGACGGGCACGCGCTGACGACGCTATTACTGCGACCTGTGAGGTGCTAGTTGAAATCTTCCCTCTACGGAGCCGGTGCCGAGTACGCGCTGCACTCCCTGCTCGTCCTCGCGGCGCGCTCGGAGCCGGTCAGCGTGCGTGATCTCGCGCGCTTCCAGGATCTGCCGGAGCGTTTCCTCGCGAAGCTCTTCACGCGGCTCCAGAAAGCCGGCCTCGTCGAGGCGACCGAGGGCGTGCGCGGCGGGTTCGTGCTCGCCCGCCCGCCGGCGCGGATCTCCGTGCGGGACGTGCTCGAGGCCGTGGATCCCAGCCGGACGCTGTTCGAGTGCGCCGAGATCCGGCGCCATTGCGCGCTGTTCGGCGCGGAGCCGCCGGCCTGGAGCGTCTCCGGGATGTGCCGCATCCACCTGTTCATGAGGGAGGCGGAGGGCGCGCTCCAGGGCTTCCTCGCCTCCAAGACGATCGCGGACCTGAGCCACGAGTTCGAGCGAAAGGCGCCGGAACCGTTCCTCCGGGACGCCGAGGCATGGTTCCAGAAGCGCAGGATCGGGCGGACAGCGGCCGAGAGTGGCCGGCGCCGGGCAGCCAAGCCCCGGCAGTCCTGAGCTCGATCTTCCCTGAGTGAACGTAGACAAGGAGAGCCTCGATGAACAAGTGCATCTTTCTCGCGGGAGCGTCCGGCGCGATCGGCCGGCGCCTCGCGCCCCTCCTCGTGGCGGACGGCTGGCGGGTGGTGGGCACCACACGATCCGCCGACAAGACGCCGCTCCTGCGCGCGATGGGCGTCGAGCCGGTGGTCGTGGACGTCTTCGACGCCGTCGCGCTCCGGGAGATCGTGGCTGACGCCCGGCCCGAGGTCGTCATCCACCAGCTCACGGACCTGCCGTACGCGCTCGAGACGAGCAGGATGAACGACGCCCTCGCGCGCAACGCGCGCCTGCGGGACGAGGGCACGCGCAACCTCGTCGCCGCCGCCGTAAGCGCCGGCGCCCGGAAGCTCGTCGCCCAGAGCATCGGGTTCATCTACGCCGAGGGCCCCACGCCGCACCGCGAGGAGGATCCGCTCCTGCCGGAGACGCACCCTTTGTACGGCGGGACGGTGACCGGCGTCCTCAGCCTCGAGCGGCAGGTGCTGGAGGCGCCGCTGGAAGGCGTCGTCCTGCGCTACGGGAAGTTCTATGGGCCCGGAACGGGCTTCGATGCGCCCAGCCCCGCGGGGCCGGTGCATGTGGACGCCGCCGCGAAGGCCGCCCAGCTCGCGATCACGAGAGCGCAGCCGGGCGTCTACAACGTCGCCGAGGCGGACGGCTACGTCCACATCGAAAAGGCCCTCCGCGTCCTCGGATGGGACCCGGGCTTTCGGATGGCATAGCGGACGCGGCGCGCCGCGTCCGTGTGCTGACAGCGACGAGCTCTCGCATTCTCCGTCCTCCGCTCGTCAACGTCTCCAGCGCCCCGCCTCGACGAAGCTGTAGTAGCCGCCCGCCGCGACGATCACGTGATCGCGCGCGAGCACGCCCACGAGCTCGGCCGCGGCCCGCAGGCGCTCGGTGAGGTCCGCGTCGTCCGGGCTCGGGGAGGGGTCGCCGCTCGGGTGATTGTGCACGAACACGATCCCGTGAGCGCCCTCCCGCACCGCCGGCCGGAGCGCGTCGCGCGGGGACACCGGGCACTGCGCGAGCGAGCCCTCCGCGACCTGGACCGCGCGCAGGAGCCGGCCGCGCACGTCGAGCAGGACCACGTGGAACCCCTCCCGCTCGGCGTGCGCCGCGTGGCGAAGGAGCTCCGCGACGCGGCGGGGATCGAGGCAGCGCTCCCCGCGCCGGGGCGGCGCCCACGCGGCGCGTCGGCCGAGCTCGAACGCGGCGGCGAGGGCGGCGGCGCGGGCGAGGCCGACGCCCGGCGCGCTGGCGATCGCGTCCGGGGGCGCCCAGGCGAGCTCGGCGAGCGGCACCGCCTCTACGAGCGCGAGCGCCGCGGCGCGGGCGGAGTGCCGCGAGGTGCCGCCGCCGAGGAGGAGCGCGACGAGGTCGGCGTCGGAGAGCGCGCGCGGACCGTCGGCGAGTAGCCGGTCGCGAGGGCGATCTTGGCTCGGAACGAGCGCGTCGGAGGCGAGGGACGGCATGCGCGCGCCCGGAGCAACCGACGTGCCGGCAGGTATCGCGCTCTGGAGTGACCGGACGTTCAGGGGGAGGGGCGCGGCGCGGACGGAGCGTGCGGGAGGCGGCCTACCCTCCCGGACACGAGCGCTCGGGCTCGTGGACGCGAGGACCGGGGCGCCGTCACGTGCGGTCCGGAGGGGTGCCTCGCCCGTCGAGCCGCGTCCGGCGGCCGGCGGCGGGCAGCGCGATCAGTCCACCTTCGCCGGCGCAGGCTGCGGGGTCGCCTCCGCCTCCTTCGCGCCCTCCGCCGGCTGCTTCACCAGCTCCGCGTCGATCTCGATCCGGATCTCGTCGCCGACGACCGGCGTCGCCTCGACCATCTTGTTCCACTCGAGGCCGAAGGCCTTGCGGCTCAGCTTCGTCGTCGCGCGGACGCCCCGGCGGTCCATCCCCATGGGATCCTTCATCGCGGGCGTCAGGTCGCTCACCTCGAGCACCACCGGCCTCGTCACGCCGTGCATCGTGAGGTCGCCCGTGACCTCGTAGACCTTGCCGGCCTTCCGGACCTTCGTGGACCTGAAGGTGATGCTCGGGTACTTCGCGACGTCGAGGAAGTCCGGCGAGCGCAGGTGGGCGTCCCGCTTGTCCTCCCGGGTGTTGATGGTGTTCGCGTCGATGGTGGCCTCGACGGAGGACCTCGCCGGATCCTTCTCGTCGAGCTTCACGACGCCCGTCGTGCTCTGGAACTCGCCGCGCACGTTCGAGATCGCCAGGTGGCGCACGGTGAAGTTCGTCTGGGTGTGGGCGGGATCGACGTTCCAGGTCGTCGGCGCCGCGAAGGCGAGGGCCGGGACGAGCCCGAGGGCGAGGAGGACGTGCTTCATCGGCGCTGCTCCTTTGCGTTCATCGGCGAGGTCGACCTCGCGTCGATGTAACGCCCCTCCCCTCCGGTTCAACCGCCATCGGCGGCCCGGTGGGGGACGACCGACTAGAGCTTCACGCCGAGGCCGCCGGAGAGGCGCAGGAGCTGGTCCTGCTCGAACGACAGCTCGCCCGCGAGGAACATGGGACCGAGGTCGAGGCGCAGCCCGAGCGCCACCTGGAACCAGACGCGCCAGTCGGACGGCCGTCCCGCTCCGGCACCGAACGTGAACGCCGCCTCGAGCCCGCGCCGCGTCTGGAAGCGATTCGTGAACCGCAGGAGCGCGACGGGTGCCCAGTCCTGGCCGCCGTTCCGGATCTTGTAGGCGGAGCCCCACAGCCCGAGGTCGCCGAAGCCGAACGCGTAGGAGACCTCGCCGCCGAACGCCGAGCCGGAGTGCTTGTCGCCGCTGCCGAGATCGAACGCCTCGCCGCCCCAGGCGGTGAGGAACAGGCGCGGCCCGCCCTCGTCGTCCTCGGCCCCGCCTTCCCACCCGTACTCGTCCTGGGCGCTCGTCCGCGCGAGGCCGAGGCGGCCGGGGGAGAGCGCCGAGGCGGCGTGGGAGGAAAACGAGGAAACCGGGGCGAACTCGGTCCCGGTGGAGGCCGGAGCCGGCGCCGGAACGGCCCCTTCACTGGCGGCGTCGGCAGCGGCGAGCGCGAGCGCGAGGGTCAGGGGAGCGAGCACGCGAGGGCGATCATAGCCCCGCGCGGCGCCGGGGTTGCGTCCCGGGTGAGCCGTTCACCCTGCGGTGAGGAACCGCTCGTAGAGCTCGTACCCGCGCGCGAGGGCCTCGAGCTCCACCCACTCCCCGCGCTGATGCGCCTGGCTCGTGGCCCCCGGCCCGAGGTTCGCCGCGGGGATGCCGTGGACCGCGAGGCGCGCCACGTCGGTCCAGGCCTGCTTGGGCTCCACGCCGATCCCGGTCCGCTCGAGGAGGCGACGCACGATCGGGTGCTCCGCGTAGGCGGGGCAGGCCGGCGACAGATCGGTCAGCTCGACCTCGGCGCCGTGGCGCGCGGCGAGCCCGGTGAGCTCGGCGGCGGCGGCGTCGAGCGTCTTGTCGGGGGCGAAGCGGAAGTTGAGGTTCAGCGTGCAGCGGTCGGGGACCACGTTGCGCGCGTGGCCGCCCTCGATGCGCGTCGCGGAGAGCACCTCGCGGAACACGAGGCCGCCGCTCGTGGCCTCGCGCGGCGCGCGCCCGTGGAGCTCGGCGAGGAGCGCCCCCGCGCGGTGGACGGCGTTCTCGCCGTGCCAGGGGCGGGCCGAGTGCGCGGCGCGGCCGCGGAACGTGACGGTCGCGTGGATCGAGCCGACGCAGCCGAGCTGGAGCACGTTGTCGGTCGGCTCGAGGCAGAGCGCGAGGTCCACCCCGCCGAGGAGGCCGGGCGCGCGCAGCACGTCCTCGAGCTCGTTCTCGAGGTACGGCCCCTCCTCGCGTGCGTAGAGCACGAGGACGAGGTCGCAGAAGCGCGCCAGGCGCGGGAGCCGCTCGGCGAGCTCCATCGTCACCGCGACGCCGCCCTTCATGTCGGAGGCGCCCGGCGCGACGAGGCGGCCGCCCTCCCGGCGCGGCGGGTGCCGGTCCTCGTCGTGCACCGGGACGGTGTCGAGGTGGCCGCAGAGCGCGACCGTAGGCCGCCCGGGGACGGCGTCGCCGTCCACCCGCACGACGAGCGAGTCCTTCACCCGCTCGACGCGCGGGAAGCGCACCCGCGCCCAGGCCTCGATCGCGTCGCAGAGGGCGCGCTCGTGGCCGATGGGCGAGAACATCCCGCACAGCGCGGCGGTGCGCTGGGCGAGCGACTCGACGGGAGCACCGCCGGGTGCGCCTTGGAGCGTCACACCTGGACCTCGAAGTCGCGGAGCGCCTGGTTGAGCGAGACCTTCCGATCGGTGGACGGGCTGCGCCGGCCCACGATGAGCGCGCAGGGGATCTGGTAGGTGCCGGCGGGGTACTGCTTCGGGCGCGTGCCCGGGATGACCACCGAGCGCGCCGGCACGCGGCCCTTGTAGACCACCTCCTGCGCGCCGGTCACGTCGATGATCGGCGTGGACGCGGTGATGACGACGTTCGCGCCGAGCACCGCCTCCTCCTCGACCAGCACGCCCTCCACGAGGATGCAGCGGCTGCCGATGAAGGCGTTGTCCTCGATGATGTTCGGCCGCGCTCCGGGCGGCTCGAGCACGCCGCCGATGCCGACGCCGCCGGCGAGGTGCACGTTCTGGCCGACCTGCGCGCACGAGCCGACGGTGGCCCAGGTGTCCACCATCGAGTTCGCGCCGACGCGCGCGCCGATGTTCACGAAGCCGGGCATGAGCACCGCGCCCGGCTCGAGGAACGACCCGAAGCGCGCGACGCCGCCCGGCACGAGCCGGACGCCCGCCTCCTCGAGGCCGTGCTTCAGCGGGATCTTGTCGCGCGTCTGGAAGGGCCCGAACTCCTGGGTCTCCATCCCGGTGATGCCGAAGTACAGGTTCACGGCCTGCATGAGCCAGGCGTTCACCTTCCACTCGCCGTCCACCTTCTGGGCGACGCGCAGCTCGCCGCGATCCAGGCCCTGCAGCGCCGCGAGGACCGCCGCGCGGTGCTGCGGATCGGCGAGCTTCTGCCGATCGCCGAACGCTGCCGTGACGCGCCGCTCGATCTCGTTCCAGTCGTTCATGCCCTCACCTTCCGCCAGGCCAAGATGGCCTCCTCGCACTCCTCGAGCGTCGGCACCAGCGCCACCCGCACGTACCCTTCCCCCGCGCCGAACGCCGGCCCGGGCGCCACCACGATCCCCTCGTCCAGGAGCCGCAGCGCGTACGACGCGGCGGTCTCCGCGCCGGGCACGCGCACCCACAGGTAGAGCGTGGCCTCCGACGCGTCGGCCAGGAGGCCGTGCTCGGCGAAGAACGCCAGGAACCGGTCCCGCTTCCTGCGGAAGATCTCGCGCCGCTCCGCCGCGTGCGCGTCGTCGGACCACGCCGCCGTCGCCGCCGCGGCGACGAACTCGGGCGAGGCGACGCCAGGGTGGCTCCGGAGCGCGCGCAGCACCGCGATGAGGTCCGCGTCGCCCGCGAGGAAGCCGGAGCGGTAGCCGGTCATCCCGCTCCGCTTCGAGCAGGAGTGGATCGCGACCACGTTCTCCACCTGCTCCTCGAGCATCGAGGGCGGCGGCGCGCCGAAGTAGACGTCGGCGTAGCACTCGTCGGAGGCGACCACGAAGCCGAAACGGCGAGCGGCCTCCCCCACCCGGCGCAGGTAGTCGCGCGGGGCGACCGCGCCGGTGGGGTTGTGCGGGTAGGAGATCCAGAAGACGAGCGTCTCGCGCAGCACCGCCTCGCCGACGTCCTCGGGCTCGAGCAGGAAGCGGCGCGCCGCGGTGAGCGGGACCTTCACCGGGTCGAGCCCGGCGAAGCGCGCCCCGACCTCGTAGGTGGGGTAGCCCGGGTCGGGCATCACCACCTTGCAGCGCGCCGGATCGCCGGCGAACGCGAGGGGCAGGTGGAAGATCGCCTCCTTCGCCCCGGCGCAGGCGAGCACCTGCGCCTCGGGGTCCACCGTGACGCCGAAGCGGCGGGCGAGGTACCCGGCCGCGGCACGGCGGAGTGCGGGCGTGCCGAACGCGCTCGGGTACTGCGACACCTGGGGGACGGCGGCGCGGAGCGCCTCGCGCAGGAAGGGCGGGGTCGGCTCCTTCGGATCGCCGAGCCCGAAGTCGAACAGGCGCTTCCCGGCCCGGGTGAGGGCGCGTCGCCGCTCGTCCAGCTCGACCATCAGGTTCTTGCGGACGGCGCCGAGGGCGGGGTTCTTCGGGGCGTTCTGCACGGGAGCCGCTAACAATATCGAACTCCCGGGGAGGCTGCATTATAAGCGGGCCGCATGCTGCGCTACGACGTGGTGGTCATCGGCTCGGGTCCCGCAGGCGAGAACGGCGCCATCCAGGCCTCGTTCAGCGGCAAGAAGGTCGCCCTCATCGAGAAGGAGGCGGTCCCCGGCGGCGCCTCCGCCAACACCGGCACCATCCCCTCCAAGGCGCTGCGCGAGACGGCGCTCGCCATCCAGCAGGCGCGCAGCCGCGACGCCCACGGCATCGAGCTCCGCGTCTCGGGCACGGTCACCATCCCCGAGCTCATGGGCCGCCGCGGCCTCGTCACCGGCCGCGAGCACTCCCGCATCCGCAACGCCCTGAACCACGCGGGCGTGGAGCAGTTCCGCGGCGTGGCGAGCTTCGTCGACCCGCACACGATCCGGGTCTCGGTCCCGGACGGCGGCACGCAGGAGCTCCAGGCGGACGTCATCCTGCTCGCCCCCGGCACCCGCCCCTTCCACCCGCCGCAGTACCCGATCGACAACGCGCACGTCTACGACTCCGACTCGATCCTGCTCCTCGATCGCGTGCCGCGCTCCCTCGCGGTGCTGGGCGGCGGCGTCGCCGGCTGCGAGTACGCGTCGCTGTTCGCCGCGCTCGGCGTGAACGTGAAGCTCGTGGACTCGAAGGACCGGCTGCTCTCCTGGCTCGACGCGGAGATGTCGCACGCGCTCGAGGAGGTGTTCCGGTCGAGCGGCATCGACCTCCACCAGCAGACGCGGGCCGCGAAGATCGAGCCGGGCCAGAAGGACGTGCTCGTCACCCTCGAGGACGGGGGCCGCATCGTCGCGCAGAAGGTGCTCGTCGCCTCGGGCCGCGTCGGCAACGTCGAGGCGCTGAACCTCCCGGCGGCGGGGCTCCAGGCGACCGAGCGCGGGCTCCTCAAGGTGAACGCCCAGTTCCAGACCTCCGTGCCGCACATCTACGCGGCGGGCGACGTGATCGGGTTCCCCGGCCTCGCCTCGGTCTCGATGGAACAGGGGCGCGTCGCCATGAGCCACGCCTGCGGCGGCATCCTCAAGCAGCGCGTGTCCAACATCCTGCCGATGGGCATCTACACCATCCCCGAGCTCTCGTCGGTGGGCGAGACCGAGGAGACGCTGAAGGAGCAGGGGCGCGCCTACGTCGTCGGCCGCGCCAGCCTCGCCGAGAACGCGCGCGCGAACCTCGTGGGCGAGGCGGTCGGGTTCGTGAAGCTCATCGCCGACGCCGAGAACGGCCGCATCCTGGGCGTCCACTGCATCGGGCCGCACGCCTCCGAGCTCGTCCACACCGGCGCGGCGGTGATGTCCCACAAGGGCGACCTGCAGTACTTCATCGAGGCGGTGTTCAACTACCCGACGCTCGGCGAGGCCTACAAGTACGCCGCCTACGACGCGCTCGACCGGATGCGCGAGCGGCGCGAGGGGAACGTCTGGCCGTTCGAGCGGCCGACGTCGTCGCGGTCGCAGGTGCCGTAGCGGCTCGAGCCGGCGCGGCCCCTTCGCCGGGAGTCAGTCCTCGATCTGGTCGATCGGGATGTCGAGCAGCCTTCCGTTGGGGAGCATGTTCGGCGGCACGGGCTCACCGGCCGTCGAGCGGCGGAGCCGCTCGCAGCGCTTGAAGTCGCCGTCGCAGTAGTACGACTGCCAGACGCGGAGCGACGACTTCATCGCGAAGGCCTTGTAGAGCGGACATCCCGACACGCGAGCGCAGGCCATCTCTTCCTTCCCCCGGCCGCGGGCGGGCGCCGACGCTGCGCGCCCGTCCTCGATGCCGGGCGGATTCTAGCGCTCGATCGCGCCGGCGCCGCGACCCGCGAGGCGCGGCATGGCGTCGCGATCCGCGACGAAGTGGACGCACATACCGTGAAGCGAGCGCAGGGACTCCGCGCGGGATGCGGGTGGATCTCGGCGCGCGGGACACACGGGCGCCTGGGGGCCCACCTCACCGGAGGCGAAGGAGCTACCCGAGCCGCGCCCGCGCCTGCGCGAGCGCCGCGTGCACCTGCTCGAGCGCGCGCTTCGCTGCGGAGAGCTCGTCCCGCTCGCGGCGCAGCCGATCGAGCTCGCCGGCGAGCTGATCCCGCTCGCGCGCGAGCTCACCGACTGCGCTGCGGAGGCGCGCGCTCTCGGTGGAGCCGGCGCGGAGCTCCTCGGAGAGCCGCTCGACCTCCTCCTCGCGCTCGGCGCGGAGCCGGGCCTCCTCGTCCGCCTTGCGCGTGACCTCCTCGAGCAGGCGCGCCCGCTCCTCGTCGAGGGCGGCCATCGCCTGCGCCCGGCGGAGGGCCTCGTCGCGCTCCTCCTCGAGCGCGGTCATCTCGCCGAGGAGGTCGGTGAGCACGCCGCGCTTCTCGGCGAGCTCCGCCTCCGCGGAGACGAGCCGCTCGGTGGAGACGCGCGCCTCGCCCGCCGCGCGGCCGAGCTCGGTGCGCGCCTCTCCGAGGTCCGCCCGCAGCGCGTCCTCGCGCTCCCGGGCCCGCACGAGCTCGACCTCGAGGTCGCGGACGAGCGCGAGCACGCTCTCGGCGGCGCGGGCCGGATCGGCCGGGACGGGATCGACGCGCGGCGTGGGCCGGGCGGCCTCGGCGACGCGGCGCTTGATCTTCTCGAGGCGGTCGCGGCGGGAGAGGACGTCGTTCGCGGGCTCCGGCGAGGCGGGGCTCGCGACGGCTCCCTCCCGTGCTTCGACGGCGGAAGCGCCACGCTCCGGAGGAGCGACCGCGGGCGCCGGCACCGGCGCCGGAGTGGGGGCCGGCGCGGACCGGGTCGCGGCTCGCGCCGGGATCGCGGCGGGCAGCTCCGCCTGGACCGGCTCCTCCATCGTCATCGCGGGGCTCGCGGTCTCCTCCGCGGTCTCCTCCGCCACGGTCGCCGCCATCGACGCGCTCACCTGCGCGGCCTCCTCGGCCGCCGCGGCGATGCCAGCGTTCGCGTCGGGCGCGGCGGCGGAGGCGGCGCCGTTCTTGAGGCGGGGCCGCAGCTTCGGGACGTTGGCGTCGAAGGCCTTGCGCATGGCTACGCTCCTGCCGCGCCCGCCTCGGCGAGGCCCGCGCGGATGCGCCCGAGGATCTCGTTCTGGACCGCCTCGATGTCGGTCGCGCCCTTCGAGTCCGGGTCGTACCCGAAGATCGGGCAGCCCTCGGAGGACGCCTGGGCGAACTTGGTGCACTGGCGGACGACGGAGTCGAGCAGGTAGTCCGAGTAGTGCTGGCGGAGGGCGCCGAGCGCCTCGCGCGCGATCTTGAACGTCTGGTTGTAGGCGTTCACGACGATGAAGATGTTCTCGAGCTGGTGCGAGAGGTCCTGCTCGAGCCCCTGGATGGTCTCGAACAGGAGCCGGAGCCCGTCGTAGGAGAGGAAGTCGGCGAGGACCGGGATGACGAGGTCCGAGGCCGCCATGAGCGCGTTCAGGTTGAGGAGCCCGAACGAGGGCGGCGCGTCGAGCACCACGAAGTCGTACTTGCCCGCGACGCCCTGGAGCGCGTTCCGCAGCCGGAACTCGCGGCCGGCGAGCGGCATGAGCGCGAGGTCGATGGTGCTCATGGTGAGGTTCGCCGGGACGAGCGAGAGGTTCGGCATCCCCGTCGAGACGGTGACCTCGTCGAGCGGTCGCCTGCGGATGATCACGTCCTGCAGCGTGTGGGCGAAGCTCCCGCCCTCCTTGCCGAGGCACTTCGTCGCGTGCCCCTGGCTGTCGAGGTCGATCATGAGCACGCGGTAGCCGCGCTCCGCGAGCCGGTAGGCGTAAGACGACGAGAGGCTGGTCTTGCCCGTCCCGCCCTTGAAGTTGAGGAAGAGCTGGATGCGCGGCGGGAACGGCTCGGCCGGGCGGCGCAGCTTCTCGCGCAGCACGGGGAGGTCATCGGGGGCGAACCCGTCCCTCTTCCCGAGCGCGCCTTCGACCTGCTTCGCGGTCACGCCGACGATCTCGGCGAGGCGCTTCGCGGTGTAGCGGACGTTCTCCATTCCGTTCCCCTAGCACATGAACCAGCGCGCACCGCGCTGGACGAGGGTTCCGCGAGCCGCGAGGGCGGCGAGGGCGGTGTCGATGCGGGCAGGCTCGGCCTCGAGCATGCGCGCCAGATCGGCGGCGGTGCAGCCGCGGAGCGAGGCGCGGACCTCCGAGACGATCGCGGCGCCGAGGTCGCCGCTCGCGGCGGGCGCGGCGTCGCCGTCCTCGAGGGTGGCGACGGCGATTGCGGCGCGCGCGAGGAGCGCCGCCGGCGAGGCCACCTGCACCGCAACCGCAGGGCGAGCGGGGCCCACGACGGAGGGCCGGGCGGTCGGGGTCCCCGGCCGGGTCGCGGCGGTCTGGGCCGTGGGCCGAGCTGCGGTCGCGGTCGCGGTTGGGGCCGCGGGCCGGGTCGCGGTCGGGCTCACTGCTCGTGCCGGGGTCGTGAGCCGGGTCTCGGTCACGACGCTCGGCGCCGTGGAGGGCAGCGACGCGAGGACGGCCGCGCGGAGCTCCTCCCCTCCCATCGCCGCGAGCTTCTCCGCGATCCTGCGCGAGGTGGCGCGCCGCGCCGAGGCGGGCGCATCGGCATCCACCTTCTCCCCGGCGAGCCGGCCGAGCGCGGTCGCGGCGGCGCGGCGCACGGACGCGTCGGGGTGCTCGAGCCCCCGCGCGAGCGCGCCCTGCGCGCGGGCGGTGGGGCGGCCGGAGAGCGCGGCCGCGGCGGCGCGCGCGACGCCGCGATCCGGGTCGGAGAGCGCGGCGGCGAGGGCCTCCTCGGCGCGGCCGCCCGGGGCGAACCCGAGGAGGATCGCCGCGCGGCGGCGCACGATGGGGCTCGGATCGCCGAGCGCCGCGGAGAGCCGCTCCTCGGCGCCGTCCGCCGCGACGGCCGCGAGGGCCTCGAGCGCCGCGACGCGCACCGCCGGACGCGCGTCCTCGAGCGCGCGCGCCGCGAGGTCGGCCGCGAAGGGCTCCTTGAAGCGTGCGAGCGCGGCGAGCAGCGCGGCCTTCACCTCGGCCTCCGGCTCGCGCCCGAGCGCGGCGGCGAGCAGCGGCGCGGCCGCCTTCGAGCCGAGCGCCTCCAGCGCGCGGACGGCGCGCAGGCGGCGGCCCGCCTCGGGGGCGGAGAGATCGTCCAGGGAGCGCTCGTAGAGCGCGCGATCGGCGCGCGTGCCGAGGAGCGCCTTCATCTGGTCGCTGTCGCGCGCGGTGAGGCCCATGCGGCCGCCGGAGGCGAAGCGGTCGGCGACCATGGAGACGGACTCCGGCCCCGTCCGGCCGTCGAGGGCCTGCCGCGGCGAGGCCCTGCGCTCGGGCACGGCCTCGTGCGCCGCCGGGGCGGAGAGGTCGACTCCGGCCGTGCGGCCGAGACCGGCCGCCTCGGCGGCCGCCTTCCAGGCGCGGAGCGTCTCGATCTCGGCGCGCAGCTCGGCGATGAAGCCGGCGAGGTCCGCGCCGCCCTCCTCGGGGCCGGGCGCGCCGTCGGCGCCGGTGGCCCCGGTCAGGCGCGCGCGCTCGACGAGCCCGCCGAGGAGCCGTTCGCGCTCCTCCTGGAGCAGCCGCACGCGCTCCTCGAGCTCGTCCACCCGGGCCTGCGCGTCGCCGCGCTGGCCGCGCTCGGCCGCGAGGGCCTGCTCGAGATCGACCTCGCGCCGCCGCGCCTGGGCGGCGTCGCCGCGCGCGCGCTCCGCGGTGGTGCGCGCCGCGGCGAGCTCGCTCTCGAGCTGGGAGACGCGGCACTCGAAGAACACGATCTTCTCGAGCGCGCTGCGGAGGAACTCCTCCGGCTCGACGATGGTCTTCGCCCCTTCCACCCCGTCCATTCGCCCGCCCTGCCCCATCGCCGTCGAAGATCCCGTCCTGATCCCAGGATCTTGCGGAGATATCGCAGCTTACGAGATCGGGATCCGGGTGGCAAATTGTTGACGGCCGCGCGTTCCCGGTGATCTGGGTCGGTTCACGCTGCGTGGCCGCCGGCCGCCGTCTCGAGGCCGTGCGCGCTCGGTCCCCGCTCCTCGCGCCAGAGGAGGAACGAGAAGACGAAGCCGGCGGTGGCGAGCGCGGCGAGCATCCACATCGCTGGGAGCCAGCCCGCGGGGTGCTGCGGGGACGCGCCCGCGGCGTCGTTCGCGGCGCCGATGCCCCAGCTCATCCCTGCCCAGCCGATCTGCTGGCAGAACGTCATGAGCGCGTACGCCGAGCCGAGCCGCGCGTCGGGCACGAGGTAGGTGACCGCCGGCCACAGCACCGCCGGCACGAGCGCGAAGGAGAGGCCGAGCATCCCCATCGAGAGCTCGAGCGGCGCCCGCGTGTACGCCATGAGCAGGAACGGCGGCACGAGCAGCGCCGAGCCGATGGACATGAGCAGCGCGCGCTTGCCGATGCGATCCGCGAGGAGCCCGAAGAGCGGCATGCCGACCATCGACACCGCGGGCAGCCAGCTCTTGAGCGTGCCGGCCTGGTCGGGCGCGACGCCGTGCGCCTGGATGAAGAACAGGTTCGCGAAGGTGCGGAACGGGAAGATGGTCGCGTAGAACGCCACGCAGAGCCCGACCACCCACCAGTAGCCGCGGCTGAAGCGGACGAGGTCCTTCCAGACGAGCTTGTCGGTGTGGCCCGCGGTCGCGACGCCGTAGCGGCGCGCCGCGCTCGTCTCGAGCGTGGCGTACACGATCGCGAAGACGAACCAGAGGAGGCCGAGCGCGGCGGCGAGGAGGAGCGGCGGCTGCCAGTCGTGGAAGAGCCCCTTCGCGAAGCTCGGTGACTTGTCGGCGGTCCACGAGCCGAGCCGGGCGATGAGGAGCTGCACCGCGAGCGCGAAGGAGATCTCCTTCCCCTTGAACCAGCGCCCGACCACGGTCGTCGCCGCGACGATGAAGAGCTCCGAGCCGACGCCGAGCACGAAGCGGCCCGCCGCCATGGCGATGGCCGGCGAGCCGGGCACGAGCGCGGGCAGGAAGGCGATGAGCGCGCTCCCCGCCGCGCCGACGGCGCCGAAGAGCACCGCGGAGCGCGCGGTGCCGAGCCGGTCGATGAGCATCCCGCCGCCGATGAGCGTGAGCAGCGCCGCGACGTTGTAGGCGGTGTCGAGGAGCCCGATCTGCTGGTCGGTGAAGTGGAGCTGCTCCTGCAGGAAGGGGGTGACCGGGTACAGCGCGTCGAAGACGTAGTAGTTCCCGAACATCGCGACGCTGCACGCGAGGAGCACGAGCCAGCGGAACGCCCCGGACGGCTTCACCGGGGCGAGGGTCTTGGCGTCGGTCATGGGCGCGCAAGATAGCGCGGACACCGGCTGCGGACCACGCCGGCGGCGAGGCCCGAGATCGGTCAGACCGTCACGTCACGGTTGGACGGGCGGAGCGGCGTCGCTCCCCTGGCCCCGGCGCTCGGCGTAGCGCCGCTCCTCGCCCGCGCCGAGCTCGCCGTCCCCCGCGCGCCAGAGGGTCGACTCGACGGGAGCCGCGGTGGATGGGGCGGGCTCGAGCGGCTGCGCGCGCGCGGCCGTCCCCGCCGCCCGCGCCGCCGCGAGCCCGGCGAAGACCGCGTGTGCCTCCGGCGGCGTCGCTACCCCCGGGAAGCCGGGCGGCGCCGGGATGCGCCAGGACGCTGGCATCTCGCCCTCCGCCAGCTCGATGAGGTCGCGATCCGTGCGCGCGATCACGAGCGCGCCGTCCCGCATGCCGCGCACCTCGTCGTAGCGGAACACGTAGTCGCTGCGGAAGAGGATCGGGAACCCCTTCGACGCGTCGAAGCCCCAGTCGTACACGTGCTTCACCCGCCCGAGGGATTTCCCCTCGAGGTCCCGCACGCGCTGCCCGATGCGGACGCCGTTCCGTTCCTTCATGAGTCACGAGGTAGGGACGGCGCACACGCCCGGCCACTCGCACGCGGGTCGCGTCGTGACGGGCGTCTCGCCGCCGCAGCGTGGATCGAGCGCCGGGCAGCCCGCCCGCTCACGCGCGCTTGATGCGCGCCGCGCGGATCTTCGTCACCTTGCGGGGGTCGCCCTCCGCGACGGTGAAGACCCAGCCTCGCCAGAAGAACCGGTCTCCCTTCGCGGGGATGGCGCCCGCGAGCGAGTTGAGGAAGCCGGCGACGGTCTCGAAGCCCTGGTCCTCCGGGACGGCGGCGGCGGCGGCGGCGTTGAACTCGGAGATGGGCGTCGCGCCGAGCACCGTGAACGTGCCGTCGCCGTGCACCTCGACGCTCCGCCCCTCCTCCTGCTCGAACTCGTCGCCGATCTCGCCGACGATCTGCTCGAGCACGTCCTCGAGCGTGCAGACGCCCATGATGCCGCCGTACTCGTCCACCACGAGCGCCATGTGGAGCCGGCGGCGCTGCATCTCGCGGAGGAGCTGATCCACCGGCTTCGACCAGGGGACGAAGTGGGCCGGGCGGAGGATGTCGCGGAGCACGATGAGCTCCGGGTGGGCGAGCATCGGGACGAGGTCGCGGGCGTGGAGGACGCCGAGCACGTGATCGAGGGTCCCGCGGTAGATCGGCATCCGCGAGTGCCCCTCCTCCGCCATCATGCGGAGGATCTCGGAGACCGGCGTGTCCACGTCGAGCGCGACCAGGTCGGTGCGCGGCACCATCACGTCGCGCGCGATCTTGTCGCGAAACTCGAACACCGCGTGGATGAGCTCCGTCGTCGTCGCCGCTCCGCCGCCCGCGCCGTGGGCGCGCGCGTACTCGGAGAGCGCGCGCTCCATCTCGTCGAGCGGCGGCGGCGGGTTCGAGAAGCGGGCGTTCTTGCCGGCGGCGAGGCCTACGAGCACCGCCGCCGGCCGGGCCAGGGCGCGCAGGAGGAGGAACGGCGGCGCGAGCGCGAGCGCGAGGATCTCGCCGTGCGCCGCGCC
>NZ_JALCYX010000084.1:0-17308 GCF_022690695.1 Anaeromyxobacter sp. SG17 | reverse complement strand
GGCGTCGCGGGCGCGGGAGGGCGCTGCGCCGCAGGATCCGGGGCGGTGGCCGGGGCCGGGGTCTCGCCGCTCGGCGGGCGCGGCGTGGGCGGCAGCGGCGGCGGCGAGCCGGGGGCCGCCGTGACGGCCTCGCCGAACAGCGCGAGATCGTAGCTCCCGATCTGGACGAGGTCGCCTTCGCGCAGGCGCCGGCGGGAGGTGATCCGCTCGCCGTTGACCCGCGTGCCGGTGAGGCTCCCCAGGTCCTCCACGTGAACGGACCCGCTCGCGCGGAGGAACCGCGCGTGGCGCCGCGAGACGTCGCGATCCGAGAGCCGCACGGCGACGCCCTCGGCGGCGCGGCCGACGACGAGCTCGTCGCCGGTGAACGGCACCGTCGAGCGGGTCCCCGCCTCGTCCTCGACGACGAGCCGCATCGCGCCCGCGGTCACGGCCTCGGCTTGCCTCCGTCGAGGCGCGCGAGCTTGCGCGCGAACTGCGACCCGTCCTTCGCCGGCAGCACCACGAACTGGTCGATCTCGTGGCCCGTGAGCGTGAGGTCGATGCGGTGGCGCTCGTCGAGCCGCACGCCCGGGATCGTGATGGGGGTCTTCCCGGCGGGCCGCTCGTCGAACCGCACCTCGGCGCCGGGCGGATCGCTCTCGACGCGGAGCGCGCCGAACGCCGAGGCGAGCTCGGAGTGCACGCGCGTCACGAGCCGGCCCGGGGTGGGCTGAGTGGCGAGCGTGACTCCGCGGAGCCCCTCGCCGCCGAGCGCGATCTCGTGGGGGCGCGCGAGCCGGACGTCCTCGATCACCGCGGGCGTGGTGAGGCCGGTCGGCGCGCCGTCGAGCGTGACGTCCGCGCCGGGAGGATCGGAGGTCACGACGAGGACGCCCGATCGCAGCCAGGGATCGGCGTAGCGCAGCCCGGCGAAGCCGGCGACCGCCACCACGAGGCCGACGAGGAAGGCGGTGCGCAGCCGGACACCGGCCTTCACGACCGTCCGCGTGCGCGGCGCGCGCGAGGGCGCGCGGCGCGGCTCGGGAGAGGGCGCGGCCTCGACCTGCGGCTCCCAGGCCTTCACCGGGGTCTGCTCGGCCGCGCCCGGGAGCACGCCGGCCGCCGCCGCCGCGTTCGTGAGGACCTTCATGATGAGCGGGTCGTGGGCGCGGGCCGCGCGCTGGCGCTGCACCTTGTCCGCGAACACCGCCTTCATCTGGCTGGCGAGGAGATCCTGGATCGACGAGTGCGGCGTGGGGAACAGCACGTCCACGAGCGCGTCCGCGAACGAGCGGGCGTCGGGGTAGCGGTCGTCGGGATCGTAGGCGAGCGCGCTGGCGACGATCGCGTCGAGGTCCTTCGGCAGCCGGGGGTCGATCGCGGTCGGCGGGACGACCTTCGCCTTGCGCGCCTGGACGAGGGACTCGACGTCGGTGGCCTTCGGGAACGGCTTCTGCTTCGTGAGGAGCTCGTAGAGGAGGATCCCCGCCGCGAAGAGGTCGACGCGGTGGTCCCAGCGCTTCTCGAGCGAGGCCTGCTCGGGCGCGACGTACCCGAGCTTCCCCATCAGCATCCCCTCCTTGTAGTTGGAGAGGTTCGTCGCGGCGCGCGCGATGCCGAAGTCGAGGAGCTTCACCTCGCCCTCGTACGACACGAGCGCGTTGTCCGGGGAGACGTCGCAGTGCACGATGCGGAGCGGGTTGCCCTGGCCGTCGGTCTTCCGGTGCGCGTAGTCGAGGCCCTGCAGGAGCTGCAGGACGAGGAACATCGCCTGCTCGGGCGTGAGCTGCGTGCCGGCCTTGGCGAACGCGGCCATCATCTCCTTGAGGGAGACGCCGTTCACGAGCTCCATCGAGATGAAGAAGTTCCCCTCGAAGCTGCCGCACTCGTAGATCTGCGCGATGTTCGAGTGCGTGAGCTGGACGGTCAGCTTCGCCTCGTTCACGAGCATCTTGATGAAGCCCTGATCCTGCGCTCGCGCGGGCAGGATCCGCTTCACCACGAGCTCCTTCTCGAAGCCGCCGGCCCCTGGGACGCGCGCCCGGTAGATCTCGGCCATCCCCCCCACGGCGAGCCGTTGCAGGAGGAAGAACTTGCCGAAGAGGTGCGGCTTGAAGTCGGCGCCGCTCGCCTGGGGTGCGGCCTGGGGCACGATCCCGCGGATGTTAGCCCGCGCCCCCGCAGGGCCACAAGGCGGGCGACCGCGGGACGTGGCGGCGACCCCTCTCACGCTGCGTGAGGCGCGCGCCCCGGGCGCGGCGCGCGGGGTGTAGTGCGTCCGCGCACGAGCGTCTCCAAGGTGGATGTGCGGCCGCCACGCGATGGCGGCGGAGAGCGAGGACCCGATGGCCGAGAGCCGCGAGAGCCGCGACGCGAACGACCCGCGCGACCAGCTGCGCGCGTTGAACAAGGCGGAGCGAGCCGAGTTCGAGGCCGAGGAGCAGGGAGACACGGGCGGCGGCGAGCACGCCAGCCCCGGCGAGCGGGCGCGGCTCGCGGCGGAGCGCGAGGCGGGCGGACCGGGCGCACCCGGCTCCGCCGGAGCGCGCAAGCCATAGCGGGGCGCCGGCTCTGGGGCGTCACCCATCGGGCCGGCGGGCGTCGCCTCCGTGCGGCGCGGGCGGCGGGCTAAGCTCGCGCGACGGAGGCACCATGGACGACCCTGGGTTCGCCGCGCTCGCGGCGCGGATCATCGAGGAGACGGGTGACGCCGTCCTGTTCGCGGATCGCGACGGCGTGCTGCGGCTGTGGAATCGCGGCGCGGAGCGGATGTTCGGGTGGAGCGCGGCGGAGGTCATCGGGAAGTCGATGGACCTCATCATCCCCGAGCGGCTCCGCGCGCGGCACTGGGACGGCTGGAACCGCGTCATGGAGACGGGCGTCACCCGCTACGGCACGGAGGTGCTGGCGGTCCCGGCGATCCGCAAGGACGGGCAGACGATCTCGATCGAGTTCACGATCCAGCTCATCCGCGATGCGTCGGGGCACATCCTGGGGCCGTCGGCGGTGATCCGCGACGTGACCGCCCGCTTCAAACGGGAGAAGGAGCTGCGAGCGCGCCTGAAGGAGCTCGAGGCGACGCGGACGTAGCCGCCGGCCGCCGGGCGATCGCGTACAGCACGTGGTAGGTCGCGGGCACGCCGCCCGGGCCCCCGTGCCGCTCCTCGTAGCGCCGGATCGTCTCGAGCGTGGCGCGCCGCCCCGAGAGCCCGGTGCGGCCGGGCACGGCGCTCGTCGCGCCCACCGCCTTGAGGGCGCGGAGCACCGCGCGCGCGTCCGCGTGGCGCTCGACGAGCTCCTCGTCGCGCGTGGCCTCCAGCGTGAGCCCCGCCGCCCCGAGCGCGCGCGCGAGCTCCTCGAGCGCGAGGAAGCGGTGCACCGGCGCGGGGCTCCCGGCGGAGGCGTCGCGGAAGGCCTCGCGGAGCTCGAAGAGGGTGCGCTCCCCGAAGAGCGCGACGCACAGGACTCCGCCCGGCGCGAGGACCCGGCGCGCCTCCTCGAGCGCGGTCGTCACGCGCGGCAGCCACTGGAGCGTGGAGGTGGTCACCACGAGATCGAACGCGCCGTCGCGGAACGGGAGCGCCTCCGCGTCCGCCGCCGCCACCCCCGCCCGCGGGGCGGCGCGGCGCGTGGCGCCGCACATGCCGGGCGCGAGATCCACGGCCGCGGCGGCGAGCCCGGGCCTCGCGGCGAGGAGCCGGGAGAGGAGCGCGCCCGTGCCGGCGCCCACGTCGAGCACGCGGCGCGCGCCCGGCGCCGCGGCGGCGAGGAGCGCCAGCACCTGGTCCTGCACGGCGCGCTGCACCTCGGCCCGGGCGTCGTAGGACGCGGCGGAGCGTGAGAAGGCGGCGCGGACGCGCCGCTTGTCGACCGGGTTCAGGCGCATGCGGCGAGGAGCGGCGCGAGCGCGGCGGCGAACGCGTCCGGGCGCGAGAGGAAGGGGGCGTGGCCCGCCCCGGGGATGACGGCGAGGTGCGCGCCGGGCAGCGCCCCGGCGAGCGCGCGTCCCGCGCCCGGCAGGCAGACCGGGTCGCGCTCGCCGTGGACGACGGCGACCGGCACGTCGAGGGCGCCGAGCGCGCCGCGCAGGTCCGCGGCGGCGAGCACGTCGAGCCCGGCGCGGAGCGCGGCGGGGGAGGGCAGGGGCGTCCGCGCCCGGAGGGCGGCGGCGCGGGCCGCGGCGCCCGCGTCGAGCTCGCCCGGCACGAACATGCCCTCGTGGAAGCGCGCGGCGGCGCGGGCGGGGTCGCGCTCCACGTGGCGCGCGAGCGCCGCGAGCGTGCGCGCGGGGAGGCCGTGCGGCCAGCCTTCGCCCTCGGTGAAGCGCGGGGTGGCCGAGACGAGCGCGAGCCCCGCGATCCGCCCGCGCAGGCGCGGCAGCGCGGCGAGCGCCGCCTGCGCGCCGAGCGACCAGCCGAGGAGCACCGCGCGCTCGAGGGCGAGGGCGTCGAAGGCCGCCACGAGATCGCTCGCGAGCTCGGCGAGCGTGAAGGGCGCGCCCGCCTGGGAGCGGCCGTGGCCGCGCAGGTCCGGCGCGAGCGCGCGGCGGCCGGCGAGGAGCGCGGGCGGGAGCGCGTCGAGGAGCCAGCGGCCGGACAGGGACCAACCGTGAACGGCGAGGAGCGCCGGCCCCTGGCCTTCGTCCTCGCAATGGAGGGTGAGGCCCGGTCTGTCGAGGAAGGACGGCATCTCGCGCGAGCGGAGGGGGAGTATCGCGAGGGGCGACGGGATCGTCAACCGGGCAGGGCGGAGAGGTTGACGAGGGAGGAAGGTCGGGGTCGGGGTCGGGGATCGGGATCGGCGGTTCCCCTCGGCACGCCGACGCGCGCGCGGTTACTCTCCCCGCGCATGTCCGTCTCCCGACGCGATCGCGCCCGCCAGCGCGCCCGGCTCGCCGCCGAGGTGCGCCGGTTCCTCGGCGGCCTCGGCTACGAGGAGGTGGAGACGCCCACCCTCGTGCCTGCGCCCGGCATGGAGCCGCACCTGTCGCCCTTCGAGGCGCCCTTCGTGCCGGAGGGCGGGGGAGCGGCGCGGCCGCTCTGGCTCATCACCAGCCCCGAGTACGCCATGAAGCGGCTCCTCGCCGAGGGCTTCCCGCAAATCTTCCAGCTCTCGCGCGTGTTCCGGAACGGCGAGATCTCGCGCACGCACAACCCCGAGTTCACGATGCTCGAGCTCTACCGGGCGGGCACCGACTACGAGGGCGTGATGCAGGACCTCGAGCGGCTCCTGGAGGCGTGCGCGCGCGCGGTCGCGGGGGGCACCCGCGTCACCCGCGGCGGGCGCGCCATCGACCTCGCCGCCCCCTTCCCGCGCACCACCGTCGCGGACGCGTTCCGTCGCCACGCCGGCGTGGACCTCGCGGCCTGCGGGGGCGACGCCGGCCGGCTCGCCGCCGCGGCCCGCGCCGCGGGACACGACCCCGGACCGCCCGGCGAGGGGTTCGACGACGTGTTCTTCCGCGTGATGCTCGACGCGGTCGAGCCACGGCTCGGCGTGGAGCGGCCCGAGTACCTCGTCGACTGGCCCGCCTCGATGGCCGCGCTCTCCCGGGTGAAGCCGGACGACCCGCGCTGGGCCGAGCGCTTCGAGCTCTACGCGGGCGGGCTCGAGCTCGCGAACGGCTTCACCGAGCTCACCGACGCGGTGGAGCAGCGCGCGCGGCTCGTGGAGGAGCAGGCGCTCCGGCGCGCCCTGGGGCGCCCGGTGTTCCCGCTCGACGAGCCGTTCCTCGAGGCGGTGGGCCGCATGCCCCCCGCGGGCGGCGTCGCGGTCGGGTTCGACCGCCTGCTCATGCTCGTCGCCGGCGCCGAGGCGATCGAGGACGTGCTGCTCTTCCCCGCGCGCGATTTCTGACGGGGGCTGCGCTTTGAGGATTCGTCACATCTTCGGCTGCTGACCGACGGAGGCGGCACTGGTCGGCCGAGCGGCGCACCGCGCGCTCCGGTTCGGCATCGGCGCGTTGCCCGTGCGCGGCAGCGGATCACGGCGCCCACATTCCCAGCTGCATGACCGGACGCAGAGGTGCCACGTCAGCGTGCGCGGGCGGCGTCGGCCCGTCGCTCGACTCTCGCCGGAAGCGATCCATGTGCTCGCGCCCGAAGCTCCTCTCTGCGTGAAGCAGATTGTGAGCTCGGCAGGCGAGCCGAAGGTTGTCGATCGTCGATGGTCCCCCGAGGGAGGCGGGTTGAATGTGGTCGAGCTCGAGCTTCCAGCGGCTCTTGCAGCGGCAGCCGTCCGGGCCGACCCAGGCGCAGCGCCCGCCGTCGCGCTTCCACACGGCGCGGCGCACTATCGCCGGGATCGTGGTCCTCCCCTCCGAAGGCTTCGCCGCGGCCGCCGTCCCGGCCTGCTCAGCCGTGGCCTGCTTCGCGCCCTTCGTCTCCCGCTCCGGCGCGACCGCGCCCTTGCGCTTGCCGTGCTTCTCGATGGCGCAGCGGATCGCCTCGCGGAGCACCGCCGCGAGGTCACCGTCCGGGACCTTGTGCGACAGGAGCGAGCGGAGCGTCTCGAGGTCCTCCTTGCAGGCACGGTCGAGGGTGACGCGGAGCGACCATTGGCTCTCCGAGACGGCGAGCGTCTCGGCCCGTCGCTTCACCTGCGCGACGGGGGGCGGGGGCGCCGGCAGCGAGCCGGCGGTGGGACCGGGGCCGAGGGTCGGCTCCGCAGGGCCGGGTGCGGTAGCCGCCTCGGCCCGCTCGGCCTGCGGGAGCTCTAGCGCTGCGCTCACCACGGCGGGCGCGCGTTCGGTGAGCTTGCGAAGGCCAGCACGCGGAGCGGTGCGCGCCTGGATGGAGGCGACGAGGTGCTCGACCTCGGCCCGGGTCCGGAAGGCGGCGCGAGCGAGGAGGTCGTCCACGTTCTGCTCCGTGAGCACCTGGCCGAGGAGCGCCACGGTGGAGAGGCAAAGACGCCCATCGCGCAGCGGAGCTTCCAGGATCGGGAAGCGGCGCAGCACCCGCATCGCCTGGATGCGCCGGCCGGCGGCGCCCTCCCGGAGGTGGAGCGCCTCCAAACAGTACGCCCAGAGGGACGCATGGCCGATCTCGACGAAGGCGCGGCGCCGATCGAATTCGTCGAGGTGCAGGAGGAAGTCGACCTGGACGTTCCGTTCCTCCCCGGCGAGCGCAGGCGCAGGGCGAGGACGTTCGACTCGAGAGCAGCGGGAGTGAGCGCAGACATGGGGATGCACCTCCAGTACACCCTTCGTAGCACGCGATTTTCGAAGCTCCGGGGACGCTCCAGGCTCGGGTCTGTGCGGCGTTCTCCGGCGCACCCTCGTCGTTGCCCCAAGGCGATCGGCGCGCGCTTCACGCGCGAGAAGCGTGCGCGAGAGTAGCCTTCCCGCGCCGCCCGTATGCCTGAGCGCAATCGGGGCGAGAAGGCGTCAATGGGGAATGTTTCACCCACCGCAACTGGGACGCCCCGCCTAGCGCGAGGAGAGCCGCGACACCGGCCGGCGCTACCGCTGGCGATAGCTGTCACCATAGGTGAATACGGTCGACCTCCCACGACGCTCCAGCCCGCGCTCCGGGGCGAGCTGCGGAGGCGCCTTCGAGAAGTCCGCGCGCACCCCGCGCGAAGTCACTCCGTCGCCCCTCGACACGACGAGACGCTCCCCTGCTCCGCCGCCTTCCCGCGTTCATCGGGGTCGAGCACGAGCGCGTGCGCGGACCCCGTCGATGCCCGAATCCGACATGCGCACGGAAGCCGTGGTCGAACCACCCGCCGCTCGTCCGGCGAGTTGCACTTGTCATGAATGATGAGGGCTGCGCCCCCCACCCCTGCTCGCCGGGTCCCTTGCGCCAACGCGATCGGCTTCGCCGATTCCGCTTCGGCGCCGCTTCGCTCGCCTGTTCGGGAATCACCCTCCCGCGCTCAGTGCGCGGACGCGGGGTCCAGGGCGCCGTGGCCTGGGCGGGCGCAGAGCGGCCGGAGCGGCAGCTCGACCTGGAACGTGGAGCCCTTCCCCGGCGCGCTCTCGACGCGGATGGTGCCGCCGTGAGCCTCCACGATCCGCCGCACGATGTAGAGCCCGAGCCCGAGCCCGCCGTAGTTGCGGGACGAGACCGCCCGCTCGAAGCGCTCGAAGATCTGCGGCTGATCCGACGCGGAGATCCCGATGCCCTGATCGCGGACCACGAGCACCGCGCCGGTGGCGGAGGGGCCGTAGCTCACCTCGACGGGCTTCCCGGCCCCGTACTTCACGGCGTTCGAGAGCAGGTTCGTCACGACCTGCGAGAGCCGCAGCCGGTCCCAGGCGCCGCGCACCGGCGTGCCCGAGGCGGAGAGCGTCGAGCCCGTCTGCGAGGCCTCGTCCTCGAGCTGGGCGAGCGCGTCCGTCACCACCGCCCCGAGCTCCACCTCCTCGAGGTCGAGGTCCAGCTTCCCCATGTGGATGCGCGAGACGTCGAGCAGCGCCGCGACGAGCTTCTCGAGCCGCTGTCCCTGCCGCTCCGCAGCCCCGAGGACGCGCTCCACGTGCTCGGGCGGGAGCCGCTCGAGCGCCTCGCGCGAGGTGACCCGCCGCATGTTCCCGAGCGCGAGGCGGAGCGCCGTGAGCGGGGTGCGCAGCTCGTGCGAGGCGATGGAGAGGAACTCGTCGCGCGCCGCGACCGCGTTCTGCGCGTCGGAGTAGAGCCGCGCGTTCTCGATCGCCTGCGCGGCGCGGTGGGCGAGGTCCTCGAGCAGAGCCTCGTCGTCCGCGGTGTACGGCGCGCCGCCTGCGTCGCGCATGAGCGTGATGTGGCCGAACACCTCGTGGCGCTGGGCGAGCGGCGCGATGAGCAGGCTCGTCACGCCCTCGAGGTAGGGCCAGTACTCCGGCTTCATCTCGTTGCGCACCCTCTCCTGGGAGAGCGCAGGGATGCGCAGCGTCCGCCCGGTCGCGAGCGGGCCCGCGGTGATGCCCTCGTCGGTCCGCTGCGGGGCGGCGGCGATGATGCGCCGGCGCAGCGCGGCCCGCTCCGGGGAGGGGTGGTAGACCGCGACCGGGACGAGCCAGTTGCCGTCCGGCGAGACGACGCGGATGAGCGCCCCGTCGCCGATGAGCTCGCACAGCCGGCGCGCGACGGTGTCGAGGGTCGTCTTGTAGTCGAGGCCGGAGGCGAACACCCGCGACGCCTCCGCGAGCGCCTCGAGCCGCTTCGCCTGCGCCCGCAGCGCGACCTCCGCCTGCGTCCGCTCGGTGATGTCGAGGCCCGTCGCCACGATGGCCCGGACCTCGCCGGCCTCGTCGAGCAGCGACGCGTTGCTCCAGGACACGAGCCGGCGCTGCCCGTCGCGCGCGATCCAGTGGTTCTCGTGCGTGGTGGTGGCCCGGCCGGCGCGGAGCGCGTCGAGGGTGGCCCGGACCCCGTCCCGCTCCTCGGGGAGGATGAGGTCCCACAGCGACCGGCCCAGCATCTCCTCCGCGGAGTACCCCGTCGCGCGGGCGCAGGCGGCGTTCCAGCGGCGGACGTAGCCCTCGCGATCGAGCACCACCACGAGCGCGCCGGTCCGGTCGATGACCGCCTCCGCGAGCGCGCGCTCGTCGACGAGCTCGTCGAGCTCCGTGCGCAGCGCCGCCGCGTCCTCCGGGGCGCACGCGCGCGCGGTCTCCTCCACGAGCTCGCGGAAGCGGCGGAGACGGCGCGAGTCGCTGCCGTTGAAGGGCATCCCGGCCCTCAGTACTCGAACCCGCTCCCGCCGATGAACTCGCGCAGGAGCGAGGTGGGCGGGACGTGGTCGGGGTAGATGGAGACGAAGCGATCGACGAGGTAGCGGAGCCGGTGGGCGGTCGGGTAGGCGGCGTGGTTGGGGGGCACCTCCAGGAGGTACCGCTCGGCGAAGACCTTCAGGACGGCGGGCTCGTACACGAGCGACGAGTCGAACACCGCGTCCGCCTCGTGCTGGTGCGGGAAGATGTGCTCCCGCTCGCCGGCCTGCACCGAGGGCCAGCGCAGGATGTTCTCCGCCGCCCCGTACCCGCGGCGGTGGCGGTCGCGCACGATGCGCCGGAGGAGCCGCAGGTCCGTCGCGGACGTGCGCGTGAGCCGGTCGAAGGGCAGGGTGGTGGCGGGGTGGATGAACACCCGGTAGAGCGAGCCCGCCGGCGGGATGTCGTCGAGCAGGCGCGGGTCGAGGCCGTGGATGCCCTCGACGAGGAGCACGTCGCGGGGGCGGAGCTGGATGACCGGGCCGCCGTCCGGGTGGCTCGTGCCGGTGAGGAAGTCGTAGCGCGCGGTGCGCACCGGCTCGCCGGCGATGAGGCGGCGGACGTGGTCCTGGAGGAGCGGGAGGTCGATCGCCTCGAGCGCCTCGAAGTCCCACTCGCCCGCGTCGTCGCGCGGGGTGCGCTCGCGGTCCACGTAGTAGTCGTCGAGGCCGAGCGCCACCGGGTTCACCCCGTCGATCTGGAGCTGGACGGTGAGGCGCTTGATGAAGGTCGACTTGCCCGACGAGGACGGGCCCGCGATGGCGATGACCCGCAGGCGGTCGCGGCGGGTCGCGATGGCGTCGGCGATCTGGCCGATGCGCTTCTCGTGGAAGCCCTCGGCCACCCGGATGAGCTGCGACACCTGGCCGGAGATGCACAGGTCGTTGAAGGCGCCGACGCTCGTCACCCCGAGCGCCTCGAGCCAGCGCTGGTGCTCCGCGACCATCCCGCCGTCGCGGGAGGGCTGCCCGCGGCGCGCCGCTCCGCCGCGGTGGCCGTTGCGCGGATCGCGGTCGCCGAGATCGAGCGCGAGCCCCTCCTCGGCGGGCTCGAGCCGGAACCCGCGCACCGCGCCGGTGGACGGGAGGAGAGGGCCCATCGAGAGCGCGTACAGCTCGCCGCACGAGACGAGCCGCACCGTGGCCTGCCGTCGAACGCGCAGGAGCCGGGCCGCGTCCTCCCACCCGCGCTCCGCGAAGTACGCGGCGGCCTCGTCGGTCGGCCAGTACTCGAGCCGGAAGGGCGCGTCGGCCTGGGCGAGGCGCGCCATCTGCTCCGCGAGGCGCGCGGCGTACGCCGGCCGCTCCGCGGGCTCGAGGCCGTGGACCAGGACGACCTGCCGCGTCCCGCGCGACGGGCCCATGCGGACGGCGAGCGCGGGCGCGAGCTGGTGCGCCGCCTCGAGCAGGAGGAGCCCGACCGAGTGGGCGTAGATGGTGCGCCCTTCCCAGTGACGGAGGGTGAGCGGCGCGACCGTGGTGTCGGTGAAGACCGGGGTCGCGAGCGAGACCGGCTTGTGCGCGAGGAGCCCGCCGACGACGAGCGCGCCGTCGAGCTCGGCCGGGAGCAGCTCCGCGAGGCGGGTCCCGGTGCGGACGTGCCGGACCTCGCCGAGGAGGTGCACCGTCACCTCGGGCGCGCGCGGCAGCGAGCGGCCGCGGAGCAGGAGCCCCATCTCGCCGGTCACGCGCCGGAGCTCCTCCGAGAGCGCCGCCGCGAGGGCGGTCGCGAGCTTGGCGGCGAGGGCCGGGTCGTCGCGGACGAGCGCGTCCCAGCCGCGCGCCGAGAGCCGCGCCACCGTGAGCGGGGTCTCCGCCGTGACGGTCTCGCCGCGGTGGTCCGCCGAGAGCGGCGCGAGCTCGCCGAAGTGGTCGCCGGGCCCCAGGCGCCGGAGCGGCAGGTCGGCGCTGCGGAGCGTGGCGGCCCCCTCCAGCACGAGGTCGAGGCCTCGCCCGGCGTCGGCGTCCGCGTGCACCCGCGTGCGGGCCGGGACCGTGACGAGCTCGGCGCGGGCGAGCAGCCGGGCGCGCTCGGCCGCGTCGAGGCGTGCGAGGAGCGGCGCGCGGGCGAGCGCGTCGAGCGGGCCGGTGCCGAGCTCATCGGGCCGGATCATTCCGGGCGCGTCTCCTCCGAGAGAGGTGCGGCTGGAGATCCTACCCCGCCGCGCGCCCGCGCCGATAGGAGGTCCTGCGCCCGGCGAGCGCCCGCGCGGGGCCTTCGCGTAGCGTCAAACCACCCGCAGGACGAAGCACTTCAGGTACCGCGTCTCGGGGACGCCGAGCAGCACGGGGTGGTCGCGGCCCGCGCCGCGGCGCTCGAGGAGCTGCACGCGCCGCCCCGCGTCGTTCGCGGCGTCGAGGACGAGCTCCTCGAGCATCGCCTCGGCCAGGTGGTAGCTGCACGAGGCGGTCACGAGGATCCCGCCCGGCTTGAGGATCTGGATCGCCCGGAGGTTCACCTCCTTGTAGCCGCGCCGCGCCGCGGCGAGGGCGTCCTTGTTCTTCGCGAAGGCAGGGGGGTCGAGCACGACCAGGTCGTAGGCGGGCGGCTCCTCGGCGCGGTCGCGCAGGTAGTCGAACGCGTTCGCCTCGACGACCTCGACGTTCGCCGCCCGGTTCAGCGACACGTTCTCGCGCAGGAGCCCCGCGGCGGTGGGCTGCATCTCGACGGCCGTGACCTGCTCGGCGCGCAGGGCGAGCTGCAGCGCGAACCCGCCCGCGTAGCTGAAGCAGTCGAGGCACCGGCCGCGCGCGTACTCGCCGGCGCGCAGGTGGTTCTCGCGCTGGTCGAGGAACGCGCCGGTCTTCTGCCCGGCGAGGAGGTCGATGCGCATGCGCACCGCGCCCTCGGGGTAGACGACCGGGCCCGGCGCCTCCCCGCGCAGCACGCCCTTCACCTGGGCGAGCCCCTCGAGCTCGCGGACGCGCACGTCGTTCCGCTCGACGATCGTCCGTACGCCGAGCGCCCCGGCGACGAGCTCGGCGAGGAGCGCCTTGCGCCGGTCGGTCGCGGGGACGAGCGTCTGCAGCACCGCGGCGTCGCCGTACCGATCGACCACGAGGCCGGGCAGGAGATCCGCCTCGCCGTGGACGACTCGGACGAATCGCTCGTCGCCGAACGCGCGCCGGCGCAGGTCCACCGCCGCCTCGAGCCGCTCGGCGAGGAACGCCTCGTCCACCGGCACCTCGTCGCGCGTGACGATGCGCAGCGCGATCTTGGAGCGCGCCGACCAGAACGCCTTCGCGAGGAAGCGGCCGCGGCCGTCCACCACCGCGACGACGTCGCCAGCCTCGGCCGCGGGCAGCTTCTCCACGTCCGCGCGGTAGATCCACAGGTGCCCGGCGGCGAGGCGCTCGGCGCCCCGGCGGCTGACGGTGACCTTCTGCTCTTCCATTCGTCGGGCTCCTCCGGCCAGAAAGCCGGAGACCCTTACCCGAGGTGAGCGCGCCGCGCCAGCGTCGCGCGGCTCGCGCGAGCCCGGCCGGAGCCGGCCGAGGCCGCGCCGGAGCGGCCCGCGGAGCGCGCCGTCGCGCGGCCCGGCGTCAAAGCTCCACCGCCTCGTGGAACACCGGCTGCCCCGCCTCCTCGCGCAGCCGGCACCCCGCCATGAGCGGATCGTGCTCGAACACCAGCACGCCTTCGTCCTCGAGCACCTCGGCGAGGAGCACCTTCTTCTCCTCCACGGTGGTGACCGGGAACAGGTCGTACCCCATCACCCAGCTCGGCCGGAGGTGCGCGTGCGTCGGGATGATGTCGCCGCAGAACACGAGGTGCGTGCCCTCCCCGCGGAACCGCGGGAGCTGCTGCCCGACGGTGTGGCCCTCGGAGAGGATGAGGTCCACGTCGGGGAAGGGCGACTCGTCGCCGTCGATGAGGTGGAGCCGGTTCGAGTGCTGCAGCAGCGCGAAGTCGTCGGGCAGGAAGCTCCCCGCGTCGCGGTCGGACGGCGCGTGTGCCCACAGCCAGTTGCGCCGCTGCAGGTGGTACGTCGCCCGCGGGAAGGACAGCTCGAGCCGGCCGCCCGCGCCGCGCCGGGTCGTGCCGCCGGCGTGATCGAAGTGCAGGTGGGTGAGGAGGACGTCCGTGACGTCGTCGCGCGAGAGGCCGAGCCGGGCCAGCCCGGCGTCGAGCCCTCCGGCGGAGCGATCGATCGCGTAGATGTCGGAGCGCTTCGGGTCCCACTTGTCGCCCAAGCCGTCGTCCACGACGATGACGCGGCGCGCGTCCCGGTCGATCGCGACGAGGCAGCGCGCGGCGAGCCGGATCCGGTTCCGCGCATCCGGGGCGAGCTTCTTCTCCCACAGTGGCCGGGGGACGATCCCGAACATCGCCCCCCCGTCGAGCGCGAACCAGGCGTCGACCACGGTGGTGATGTCGTAGCGGCCCATGCGCACGGGACGAACCTACGCGGCCGTGGCCGGAGCGGCTACTTCTTCACCCCGCCGTGCGCCCGCCTCCGGGTCGCGCTCCCCGGTGGGCGGCCCGCCGCCCACGCCGGGTGCACCGTCCGAGGCGCCGCCGGGTCGGCTCCCAGTCGAGCAGGTGCGCCCTGCGCGGCGCCGCTCCACGGTGAGCGGAGAGGCCGGAGGTAGCATGACCCGACGGAAGGCCACCCTGCTCGCGGCCACCGCCCTGCTCGCGCTATCGGCGGCGTGCAGCTCCCCTCCCATCCACGACACCTCGGACGGCGACGGCCTCCCGATCGTTCCGCCGCCGCCTCCTCCTCCACCTCCGCCTCCGCCCACCTCGTGCGGGATGAAGATCACCGGACCCGCCTGGATCCTGGAGGGCGACGCGCTCCGGCTCACGGTCGCCTGCTCGGGCAACGAGCCCCTGCCCGCCTCGTCGGTGCTCGAGGGCTTGCCCGCAGGAGCGCTGCTCGACCTCGCGGCCGGGACCATCTCCTGGAAGACCGGGCTGGCCGATGCGGGCGTGTACGACGTCGTCGTGCGCGTGCCCGGCGACGGGGAGGCGCTCCTCCGCGTGGGCGTGGCCGATCGGTGGGACGCGCCCGGGAACGCTCCGCCCGACCCCGCCCGCTACACCGAGGAGTACGGACTGCCCGTCTTCCACCTGCGCGTCGACGGCACCGTGAACTTCACCACCTACGTGCCGGCCTCGCTCACCTACCGCGGCCGGACCCGCGGCATCGAGGTGAAGTACCGCGGCACGCGCTCCGCCGACTTCCCGAAGAAGAGCTACACGCTCTCGTTCCCCGACACCGCCCAGTTCTCGGATCCGCTGCTCGGCTTCCCCGCGCGGAAGAAGCTCCTGCTCGTCACGACGTTCGACGACGTGACGCAGATCCGCGATCGGCTGGCGCTCGGGCTCTGGAGGCGCGTCGCCGACCGGCCCATCGACGTCCGCACGGCCAGCGCCGTGCTCTACGTGAACGGCGAGTACCGCGGCGTCTACATGATGAGCGAGAAGATCGGCGGGCAGGTGCTGAGCGAGCACGGGCTCGACGGCGACGGGAACCTGTACCAGTCGAAGACGAACCTCGCGAACTTCTACGCGACCAGCAACGAGGGCCAGCCGAAGCTCACCTGGCACGACGGCTACGAGAAGGAGGAGGGCACGCCGCTGCAGGGCGAGCCCGGCGCCTTCGACGAGCTCGACGCCCTCGTCCAGCTCGTCGCGACCGCTGACGACGCGACGTTCGCGGCGCGCCTCGCGGCCGTGGCCGACGTCGACGAGCTGCGCGACTGGTGGGTGATGGTGATGCTCGCGCGCTCCTCCGACTGCGCCCGGAAGAACGTCTTCCTCTTCCACGACCCCGCCGGCGGTCCATGGCGCGCGACGATCTGGGACTACGGCGCGAGCCTGGGCCAGGAGTGGCAAACCAAGCACCAGGCGGCGGACTCGGGCGAGGAGTTCGTCTGGGAGAACGGCCTCTTCCGGCGGCTCCTCGCGCCGCCGTTCGCCGCCGGCACGCGCGCGCGGCTGGGCGCCGCGGTGCGCGAGCGGGTCCCCGTCGCGGACGTGCTCGCCGCGTTCGACACGCTCGCCGCGCAGACCGAGGCCGCCGGGGCGCGCGACGAGGCGCGCTGGCGTGACGCGCAAGCCGCGTTCTTCGCGCGAGAGGGGCGGGTGGGCTGGCCGTCGCGCGAGGAGGAGCTCGCGTACACCCGCGGCTGGATCGCGGCGCGCTGGGCGTATCTGGCCGGTCGCTACTGAAGTGCTGCCCCCTGAGCCTGCGACGCATCCCTCGCTCGACTCGAGCGGTGATGCGCTCTGCCATCGCGGGCGATTGCATGCGACTCGAGAGATCGGGGACCGCTGCCTCCCCTCGGAGGAGGGAACCGCTCGTGGCCTCTCACGCGCCAGGGGATGTTTCCCGGCCGGGCGGGCGTTCGAACCGGGACACGGGTGATCGGGCGAGGTCCCGCTCTCCCGTCCGGAGGTCGGATGAATGCACGGGTTTTCCTCCTTCTGCCTACCCTTCTGGCTGCGGCGCCCGCGCTCGCGGCACCGTCGCAGATCCACCTCGGCTGGCAGGGGCCGACCGACACCACGATGACCGTCGCCTGGCGCTCCAGCGAGCCCACCGGCGCGGTCGAGTACGGGGGCGACACCGGCTACGGCCAGACGCAGGCTGCGGCGTCGGTCGCGTACCAGGGATCGTACCTGCACGAGGCGCAGCTCACCGGCCTCTCCGCGGGGACCGCCTATCACTTCCGGTGCGGCAGCGCGGCGAGCTGGTCCGCGGATCGCACGTTCACGACGGGACCGACGCCCTCGGCGAGCGCGAGCTTCCGCTTCGCCGCCTTCGGCGACAGCCGTACGGACGACGCCGCGCGCGCGCAGGTGCGCGCGGCCGTGCAGCGGTCCCAGCCGGCGTTCTCGATCGACTCGGGGGACCTCGTCGAGAGCGGCGGGACGCAGTCCCTCTGGGACGGGTGGTTCACGACGATGGAGCCCCTCGTCTCGACGACTCCGTTCGTGTCCGCCGCCGGAAACCACGACATCGGCGGCGGCCTCTTCTTCGCGCAGCTCGCGCTGCCGCGCCACGCGCCGAGCGCCGCCGGCTACGAGGACGAGGCGTACTCCTCGTTCGACTACGGCAACACCCACTTCGTCGTGCTCTTCACCGAGCCCGCCGGCACGGCCGGCGACGCCCAGGACCAGTGGCTCGAGGCCGACCTGGCGCGCGCGGCGAGCAACCCCGACATCCGCTGGACGGTGGTCGCGTTCCACCGCCCGCCGTACTCCTCCGGCGAGCACGGCAGCGACACGGGGCTGCGCCAGCGGTGGGGCCCCATCTTCGAGAAGTACGGCGTGGATCTCGTGCTGAACGGCCACGATCACGACTACGAGCGCAGCCGGCCGATGGTGGGAGGACAGCCCGCAGACGGCGGCGTGACGTACGTCGTGACCGGCGGCGCGGGCGCGCCGCTCTACACGGTGGGTGCGAGCGACTTCACCGCGTTCTCGCGCGCGACACACCACTTCGTCGAGGTGGACGTGACGGCGAACACGCTCACGCTCGAGGCGCGGGACGTGGACGGCAACGCGTTCGACTCCGTGACGCTCACGCACCCCTCGCCGCTCGCCGAGACCCCCGCGACGCCGGGGCCGACGCCGGGCGGGTCGGGGCAGACCGACACGCCGGCCCCGCCGGCCGCGGGC
>NZ_JALCYX010000083.1:0-17526 GCF_022690695.1 Anaeromyxobacter sp. SG17 | reverse complement strand
CACGCGGACGCCTGGGTGGGGGCGCTCGCGCGGGACGGCGCGGCGCGGCGGCGCTTCCTCGCGCTCGCCGGGCGCGCCGGTGCGCCGGCCCGCGGGGCGCGGAGGGCGAGGCGGTGACCGCGAGGACCGCCATCGTCACGGGCGGCGGGCGGGGCATCGGCGCGGCGATCGCGCGGGCGCTCACGGCCCGCGGGGTCGCCGTCACGGTCTTCGCCCGGACGGCAGGTCAGGTGGAGGCGCTCGTGGCGGAGGGCGGCGCGGCCCTCGCCGTGGCGGGGGACGTCTCGCGCGAGGAGGACGTGGCCCGCCTCCTCGCGTCGCACGAGCGGGCCCTCGGCCCGGTCGAGCTGCTCGTGAACAACGCCGGCGTGCTCGCGCGCGGGCTCGCCGAGGATCTCACCCCGGCCGCGTTCCGCGAGGTGCTCGAGGTGAACCTCACCGGCGCGTTCCTCTGCGCCCGCGCCGTGATCCCCGGGATGAAGGCGCGGCGGCGCGGCAGGATCGTGAACGTCTGCTCGATCTCCGCCACCCTCGGCACCGCGGCGGCGAGCGCCTACAACGCGTCGAAGTGGGGGCTCGTGGGGCTCACGAAGTGCCTCGCCGAGGAGCTCCGCCCGCACGGTGTGCAGTGCGTCGCCGTGTCGCCGGGCAGCACCGACACCGAGATGCTGAAGGCGACGCCGTTCGCGCCGGTCCTGAGCCCCGAGGACGTCGCGCGGGTCGTGGTATTCGCGGCGCTCGACGCGCCGGCGGCGATCACGGCCGCGAACCTGGAGGTGTTCGGATGACCGCGCCCGTCGCCGCGGCGCTGGCGGACCTCGCCCGCGCCTTCCCCGCCGAGCGCCTCACGCGCGACCCCGAGCGCCTCGAGGCGTACGGGCGAGACGAGTCCGACCTCGGGGCCTACCCGCCCGACGTCGCGGTGCTCGTCGAGTCCGCCGAGGAGATCCGGGAGGTCTTCCGGATCGCGAGCGCGCACCGCGTGCCGGTCGTGCCGGTGGCGGCGCGCAGCGGCAAGTCGGGCGGCGTGCTGGCGGTGCAGCGCGGGATCGCGGTGTCGCTCGACCGGATGAACCGGATCCTCGAGATCTCGCCCGAGGACCTCGTGGCCCGCGTCGAGCCCGGCGTCGTGACGGGCCAGCTCCAGGCGGCGGTCGAGGAGCACGGGCTCTTCTACCCCCCGGATCCGAACTCGCTCGAGCTGTGCACCATCGGCGGCAACGTCGCCGAGAACGCGGGCGGGCCGCGCGCGCTCAAGTACGGCGTGACCCGAGAGTACGTCCTCGGGCTCACCGCGGTCGTCCCCACCGGCGAGATCCTGAAGGTCGGCCACCGGAGCATCAAGGGCGTCGCCGGCTACGACCTGACCGGCCTGCTCGTCGGGAGCGAGGGGACGCTCGCGATCGTCACCGAGGTCATGGTGAAGCTCCTGCCGCGCCCGCGCCACGTCTCGACCGCGCTCGTGGTGTTCGACTCGGTCGCGAGCGCGGCGCGCGCCGTCTCCCGCGTGCTCGCGGGCGGGGTGATCCCGCGCTGCCTCGAGCTCCTCGACGACGTCTCGCTCGCCGCCGCGGGCAAGACCTCGCCGTTCCGGTTCCCCGCGGGGGCGGGGGCGGCGCTCCTCGTCGAGACCGACGGCAACGACGAGGAGAGCGTGTTCGCGGAGATCGTCCGGGTCGCCGAGATCGTGCAGGGGGACGCGGCGGGCGAGGTGATCGTCGCGCAGAACGAGGCGCAGCGCCGCGAGGTGTGGGAGACGCGCCGCTACCTGTCGGTCAACCTCAAGACGCTCCACCCGATGAAGCTCTCGGAGGACGTCGCCGTCCCGCGCTCCAAGATCCCGGCGATGGTGGAGCGCGCCAAGGCGATCGGGGCCCGGCACGGCCTCGTCGTCGCGACGTACGGGCACGCCGGCGACGGCAACCTCCACTGCAACGTGCTCTTCGATCGGGCGGAGGAGCGCCCGCGGGTCGATCTCGCGGTCGGGGAGATCCTCCGCGCGGCGGTGGATCTCGGCGGCACCATCACCGGCGAGCACGGCGTCGGCCTCGCGAAGCGCGACTTCCTCGAGTACGAGCAGGGCAGGGAGCTCGTCGCCCTCCAGCGCCGCCTCAAGGCGGTCTTCGATCCGCTCGGAATCCTCAACCCGGGGAAGATGTTCCCGGGCTGAGGGGCCCTCGGACGCGCGGATCCGATCTTCTGATCAGATTGATTGGGGACAAGGACGGTCCACAATCCTCGCGTCATTTCAGGGGGTTAGGTTTGACTTCCCCGGCCCAATCCGGCATGAAGTCAAGGCCGGCCCGGCGCCTACCGCCGGGCCTTCGCTTCGCGCGCACTCTCTGAAAGGACGAAAGGACACATGTCCACGCAAGTTTCCGCGGGAAAGCACACGGTCGAGCAGGTCGAGGCCGTCACCATCCGCTTCGTCGGCGACTCCGGCGACGGCATGCAGCTCACCGGCACTGAGTTCACGCGGGCGAGCGCGCTGGCCGGCAACGACCTCGCGACGTTCCCGGACTACCCCGCGGAGATCCGCGCGCCCGCCGGCTCGCTCTACGGCGTGTCGGGCTACCAGGTGAACTTCGGCGCCCGGGAGATCCACACCCCCGGCGACGCGCCCGACGTGCTGGTCGCGATGAACCCGGCGGCGCTCAAGACGAACCTCGCCGATCTGAAGCCGGGCGGCATGCTGCTCGTGAACGCCGGCGCGTTCACGGCGGGCAACCTCGAGAAAGCCGGCTACAAGACGAACCCGCTCGAGGACGCCGCGCTCACGCAGACGTACAAGCTCGTCCCCGTCGACATGAACAAGCTCACCGAGACCGCGCTCGCGGGCTCGGGGCTGTCGTCGAAGGAGGTCGCGCGCTGCAAGAACTACTTCGCGCTCGGCCTCATGTACTGGCTCTACAGCCGGCCGATCGAGCCGCAGCTCGAGGCGATCCAGCGGAAGTTCGCGAAGAAGCCGGAGTTCGCCTCGGCGAACGCCGCCGTCTTCAAGGCGGGCCACGCCTACGGCGAGACGTCCGAGGTGTTCTACCAGCGGTATCAGGTGCCGGCCTCGAAGCTCGCCGCGGGCACGTACCGCAACGTGACCGGCAACTTCGCCACGGCGCTCGGCTTCGCCACGGTCGCGCGGCTCACCGGCCGGCAGGTGTTCCTCGGCAGCTACCCCATCACGCCCGCCACCGAGATCCTCCAGGAGATGTCATACTTCAAGGAGCACGGGGTGGTGACGTACCAGGCCGAGGACGAGATCGCGGGCATCGGCTCCGCCATCGGCGCCGCCTTCGGCGGCGCGCTCGCCTGCACCTCCACCTCCGGCCCGGGCCTCGCGCTCAAGACCGAGATGATGGGCCTCGCGGTCATCACCGAGCTGCCGCTCGTCATCGTGAACGTGCAGCGCGGCGGTCCGTCGACGGGCATGCCGACGAAGACCGAGCAGGCGGACCTGCTCATGGCGCTCTTCGGCCGCCACGGCGAGGCGCCCATGCCGGTCCTCGCGGCGCAGAGCCCGGCGGACTGCTTCTGGTCGGCGATCGAGGCGATGAAGATCGCCACGAAGTGGATGACGCCGGTGCTCCTCCTCACCGACGGCTACCTCGGCAACGGCTCGGAGCCGTTCAAGGTCCCGAGCCTCGACGAGCTGCCCAAGCTGCAGGTGAAGTACCAGACCGTCCCGAACTACGCGGACGGCGCGCAGTACATGCCGTACCTGCGCGACGACAAGCTCGTGCGGCCCTGGGCGGTCCCGGGCACGCCGGGCCTCGAGCACCGCGTCGGCGGCCTCGAGAAGGACTCGCTCTCGGGCATGGTGTCGTACGACGGCATGAACCACGAGCGCATGGTGAAGACGCGCGCGCAGAAGATCCGCAACGTGGTGGAGGACGTCCCTGACGTCGAGACGTTCGGCGCGGCGAGCGGGGACCTCCTGCTCGTCTCCTGGGGCGGCACGTTCGGCGCGGTCCGCGGCGCCGCCGAGGAGCTGCAGGCGCGCGGCAAGGCCGTGAGCCACGTGCACCTGCGCTGGCTGAACCCGCTCCCGAAGAACCTCGGCGAGGTGCTGAGGCGCTTCAAGAAGGTGTTCGTGCCCGAGGTGAACGACGGGCAGCTCGCCTTCTACCTGCGCGGCAAGTACCCGGGGGTCGATCCGCTGCAGTTCAACCGGATCAACGGCAAGCCCATCAAGATCGGCGAGCTCGTGGGCAAGGTCCTCGAGGTCCTCTGAGAGAGCCGGAAAGGACTATCACCATGAGCACGAATGGACAGAACGTGAATACCGCCCTCCCGACCTACACGAAGAAGGACTTCGAGTCCGGCGTCGATCCGCGCTGGTGCCCCGGCTGCGGCGACTACTCGATCATCAACCAGGTGCAGCGCGCGCTGCCGGCCGTCGGGGTGAAGCGCGAGAACATCGTCTTCATCTCCGGCATCGGCTGCTCGTCCCGCTTCCCGTACTACATGAACAACTACGGGATGCACACGCTGCACGGCCGCGCGCCGTCCTTCGCCTCGGGCCTCAAGGTCTCCCGGCCCGAGCTGCAGGTGTGGATCGTGACCGGCGACGGCGACGCGCTCGCCATCGGCGGCAACCACTTCATCCACGCGATGCGGCGGAACCTCGACCTCAAGATGCTGCTGTTCAACAACCGCATCTACGGGCTCACGAAGGGCCAGGTCTCGCCGACCTCCGAGCTCGGCAAGAAGACCAAGACGACGCCGCACGGCTCGCCCGACTACCCGTTCAACCCGCCGGCGCTCGCGCTCGGCGCCGGCGCCACGTTCGTCGCGCGCACCATCGACGTCGAGGGCGCGCACATGGGCGGCGTCCTCAAGGCGGCGGCGGAGCACAAGGGCAGCACGCTCGTGGAGGTCTTCCAGAACTGCCCGGTGTTCAACGACGGCGCCTACGAGTTCCTCACCGACAAGGCGGTGAAGGCGGACGCGCTCCTGCGGATGGAGCAGGGCAAGCCGCTCGTGTTCGGCAAGGACAACAAGAAGGGCATTCGCTTCAACCCGCAGAGCGCCGAGCTCGAGGTGGTGACGATCGGCGAGGGCGGCGTGACCGAGAAGGACATCCTCGTGCACGACGCGACGCGGGAGGATCCGACCATCGCGTTCATGCTCGCGAACCTCTCGATGAAGCCCGGGTTCCCCACGCCGATCGGCGTGTTCCGCAACGTGCGCATGCCGACCTGCGAGGAGCTGACCTGGCAGATCATCGACGGCGCCAAGGCGAAGAAGCCCGACGCGTCGCTCGAGAAGCTGCTCGCCGGCAGCGACACCTGGACCATCGGGTAGCCCGACCGCCGCGTCGCTACCTCGAAGGCCCTTCCCCTCATCTGGGGGAGGGCCTTCGTCTTTTCGCGCCTCTGCGCGGATTCGCGCGACCCCGAGCCGGCCCGCGTCGAATCGTGGAGGCGCGCGGTCGATCAAACGTCGAGCAAATGGGTCGATGAAATGCGCAATCGATTCGCGGGGAAATCTCTTCTCGATTGACCTGCGTCCAGGCGCCCGCGTGGGGCGACGTAGTACTGAGCCCGGCACTCTCCCAGCGTGACCGGACCATGCCGGCCCGGACGCTCCAGAGGAGCGATATGACGACAGCAGCGTCACCGGCGGCGAAGAAGGACAAGAAGTTCAAAGGCGTGGTGGTCGTGAACCGCGAGAACTGCAAGGGCTGCGGGTTCTGCGTCGAGTTCTGTCCGCTGCACGCCCTCGACCTGGAGAAGGGCTACAACGCGAAGGGCTACCACCCGCCCTTCCTCGCGAAGCCGGAGCTCTGCAACGGCTGCGACATGTGCGGCCTCTTCTGCCCCGACTTCTCGATCTACGGCTACCGCGAGAAGCTCGACTCGGCCGCCGCCTAGGAGCCACGAATGTCAAACGCGAACTCTTCCGGAACCCTCACCGGCAGCCACTACCTGGACGGCGACCACGCCTGCAGCGAGGGCGCCATCGCCGCCGGCTGCCGCTTCGCCGCCGGCTACCCCATCACGCCCTCGACCGAGGTGGTCGAGCGGCTCGCGCAGCGCTTCCCGTTCGTCGGCGGCCGCTTCCTCCAGTTCGAGGACGAGCTCGCCGCGTCGATCGCGCTGCTCGGCGGCGCCTGGGGCGGCGCGAAGGCCTGCACCGTCACCTCGGGCCCCGGCTTCTCGCTCATGATGGAGCACATCGGCCTCGCCGCGATCACCGAGACGCCGTGCGTGTTCTTCAACGTGCAGCGCGCCGGCCCGTCGACGGGCCTCCCGACGCAGCCCGCGCAGGGCGACATGATGCAGGCGCGGTTCGGCTCGCACGGCGACTACCGCCTCATCGCGCTCTGCCCGAACTCGCCGCAGGAGTGCTTCGACCTCACCGTGGACGCGTTCAACATGGCCGAGGAGTTCCGCGTCCCGGTCCTCGTGATGCTCGACGAGGTGGTGGGGCACATGACCGAGAAGGTGGTCATCCCCGAGGACGCGGAGATCAAGGTCACCGAGCGCCGCTGGACGAAGAAGCCGCCCGGCGAGTTCAAGCTCTTCGCGCCCGCCGAGGGCAGCCTCGTCCCCGAGATGGTGAAGCCGGGCGACGGCTACCGCATCCACGTCACGGGCCTCACGCACGACGAGCGCGGCTACCCGAAGATGACGGTCCCCGAGCACGAGAAGATGCAGATGCGGCTCTGGAACAAGATCGTCCTCAACGCCGACAAGATCGTGAAGTACGAGGCGAAGGACCTCGACGACGCCGAGGTGGTGGTCGTCTCCTACGGCATCACCTCGCGCATCGCCGAGCGCGCGATCCAGCAGGCGCGCGCCCAGGGCGTGAAGGTCGGCTCCTTCCGGCTCATCACCGCCTGGCCCTTCCCCGAGAAGGAGATCCTCCAGCTCTCGAAGAAGGTGAAGGCGTTCGTCGTCCCCGAGCTGAACCTGGGCCAGATGGTGCTCGAGGTGCAGCGCATCGTCGAGGGCCGGACCAAGGTCGTCCCGGTCCCGCACGTCGGCGGCACCGTTCACGATCCGCAGGTCATCACCAACGCCATTGTGGGAGCCGTTCGATGAGCGCGCCGGTCAAGGAGAACCCCGTCAACAAGTACCTGCGCATGGAGCGCATGCCGTCGATCTGGTGCCCGGGCTGCGGCATCGGCACGACGGTGAACTGCTTCGCGCGCGCGCTCGACGAGTCCAAGATCCCGCTCGACAACCTGGCGGTGGTCTCGGGCATCGGCTGCACCGGCCGCGTGGCCGGCTACCTCAACGTCGACTCGTTCCACACGACGCACGGCCGCGCCATCCCGTTCGCGACGGGCCTGCAGCTCGCCCGCCCGGACCTGAAGGTGGTCGTCTACTCCGGTGACGGCGACCTGTCCGCCATCGGCGGCAACCACTTCATCCACGCGGCGCGCCGCAACGCCGACCTGCTCGTCGTGATGGTGAACAACTTCACGTACGGCATGACGGGCGGCCAGGTGACGCCGACCACGTTCCGCCCGGCCATCGCCTCGACCACGCCGTACGGCGCGTTCGAGCAGACGTTCAACATGCCGATGCTCGCCGACTCCTGCGGCGCGGTCTACGTCGCCCGCTGGACGGCCTACCACGTGAAGCAGCTCGCGAAGTCGATGGCCGAAGCCATCAACAAGCGCGGCTTCCGCTTCATCGAGATCGCCGCGCCGTGCCCCACGCTGTACCTCCGCCGCAACAAGCTCGGCGAGGGGCTCGACGAGATGAAGTTCTACAAGGAGAAGAGCGTCATCCGTAACGGCGTCGACACGCGCGAGGTCGCGCTCGACTACCGCAAGGAGATCACGGTCGGCAAGTTCGTCGACCGCGAGCGGGCGACGCTCGAGGACGCGATGGATCAGCGGTACAAGGAGGCGCTCGGCGCGAAGTACGTGCCGTACGTCTCGCCCGGCGCCGCGAAGTCGCAGGCGTAAACGCCCAGAGGAGAATACGGAAATGGGTCCCACGGAGATCAAGATCGGCGGGCTGGGCGGCCAGGGCGTCATCCTGGGCGGCATCATCATCGGCAAGGCGGCGGCGCTGTTCGACAGCAAGCACTCGTGCCTCACGCAGGCCTTCGGCCCCGAGGCGCGCGGCTCTGCCTGCAGCGCGCAGGTGGTCGTCGACAGCGAGCCGATCCTCTACCCGTACGTGCAGAAGCCGCACCTCATGGTGGCGATGTCGCAGGACGCGTTCGCGAAGTTCTCGCCCGAGCTCCGGCCGGACGGGACGCTCCTCATCGAGGAGGAGCTCGTGAAGCCCACCGGGCTGCCGAGCACGGTGAAGGTGTTCGCCGTCCCGGCGACGCGCATCGCCGAGGAGCTCGGCCGGAAGATGGTGATGAACATCGTCATGGTGGGGTTCTTCACCGCCGTGACGGGCATCGTGAGCGAGGAGGCGGCCCGGGAGGCGGTGAAGGACTCCGTCCCCCCCGCCACCGTCGAGCTGAACATGAAGGCGTTCCAGCGCGGCTTCGATCACGGCAAGAAGCTCGTCGCGAAGGCGTAGCGACGAGGCGCTTCGGCATCCGGCGCGCCGCGGGGCTTCCCCGCGGCGCGTCGTCTCGTCCTCGCGGCGAAGCTCTCGTCGAGGCGCGCGACCCGGGCGAGGGCGCCGCCTACTCGCACGCGCGCGCGCCGCGCAGGCTGGTGCGGCAGGCGTCGGCGCCCGGCGCGACCTCGAGGCAGCGCTCGCAGGCGCGCGCCGCCTCGGCGCAGCGGCCGAGCCTCACGAGCGAGATGCAGAGGCCGTGGAGCGCCTCGCGCGAGCGGGGCTCGAGCTCCGCGGCGCGCCGGTATCCCGCCTCCGCGCGCGCGTAGCGCCCGTCCGAGTAGTCCATGAACGCGAGATCGTGGTGCGCGGCGGCGCGGGCGGGGTCCGCCTCGAGGAGGTGCAGGTACTCGCGCCGCGCCTCCGCCCAGCGTGCCGGGCGATCCGGCGCGTCCAGCCCGCGGCGGAGCAGCGCCCGGGCGAGGTTCTGCCGCGCGTCGGCGAGGTCGGGGTCGATGCGGAGCGCGGCGCGCAGCTCCGCCAGCGCGGGCTCTGCGCGCGAGGCGGCGAGCAGCGTCTCCCCGAGGTTCGCGTGGCCCTCGGCGAAGTCCGGCGCGAGGCGCACCGCCCGCTCGAACCGGCGCCTCGCCGCGTCGAGATCGCCCTCGCGCCGGGCGACGATGCCGAGCCCGTTCAGCGCCTCCGGGAACTGCGGATCGAACTCGAGGGCGTGCGCGAAGGCGACGCCGGCGCGCTCGGGGTCCGCCGCCTCCAGGTAGGCGTAGCCGCGGCGGACCTCCTCGGCGGCGCGGGGGTGCACGGTCGCGCGGCCGGCGCAGGCGACGAGCGGGAGGGCCGCGAGCATCGAACGGAAGGCGAGGGGGACGTGGAGAGCGGGCATGCGCCCGCTTCTTGCTGCGCGCGTGCCGCATGCGCCCCTTCCTGCGACTCACCGTCCTCGCCGCCCTCGCCGCGGCGTCCCCCGCGGTTGCCCAGCTCTCGAACTGCTCCATCTCCGTGGAATCCGGGCTTTCGTGGCCGGCCGGCGGCGCAGCTCGCGTCTCGCTCCCCGTCGCGATCGCGGCGACCGCGTGGCTCGACGGGCCGTTCGAGGCCGTCGCGCGCCTCGGCTTCGGGTCCGCCCCGGAGCCCTCCGGCCGCGGGACGGTCCGCCGCGTCGAGGGCACCGCCGGGCTGCGCTGGTCGCCGGGCACCGACGCGCTCCGGCCGCTGCTTCAGCTCGAGCTGGGGTGGAGCCACGCCGGATGGGACCCGGCGGGAGCGAGCGGGCTCTCCGCCGCGGCAGGGGCCGGGCTCGAGTGGTTCGCGCACCGGGACCTCGCGCTCGGGGCGAGGGCGGGCCTCCGGCGCGTCCCCGGGGAGGGCTGGCGTCCCGAGCTGGCGCTCTGCGCGAGCTTCTACTTCTGATCCGCCTGCGCCGCGCCGGCGCGCTCCGTCCGATCCGGCGTCCCGTCGCGGTCCGTGTCGACCTCGACGCGCTCGAGCACGCCGTGCGCATGGCGCTCCCAGAGGTCGGGCCGTCCGTCGCCGTCGGTGTCCCGCTCCTTGCGGACGAGCTCGCCCTGCTCGAACACGCTCCAGGTCGCGGGGACGCCGCCGACGGGATACGCGAGCTCCTCCCGCACGAGCGCGCCGCCCTCGAGCACGAGCACCACGTCGGGCGTCCCGTCGCGGTCGAGGTCGTAGGCGAGCCGCGAGGGGGCGCCGTCCGGGCCGCGCGTCACCCAGGTGTCGGGGCGGCCGTCGCCGTCCTGGTCCTCCGGCGTCCCCGACGGAGATCCCGCGGGCTCGGCGGTGAACGGGCGCCGGCTCGCCGCAGCACGCGGGGCGGCGGAGGTCGCCGGCGGGTGAGCAGCGCTGCAGGCGAGCCCCGCCAGGGCGGCGAGGAGGGGAGGTAGCTTACGCATGGCGTTATTTGACACTATACCGATGGTCACATAGGTTCGCCGGAGCCGCCATGGCCCGGAAAAAGATCTCGACGACCGTCTACATCACGCCCGAGCAGAACGAGCGCCTCAAGCTCCTGCACGAGCGCACGCGCGTGCCCGTCGCCGAGTACATCCGGCAGGGCATCGATCTGGTGCTCGAGAAGTACCGCCAGGCGCTCCCCGGCCAGCTGACGCTCGATGACCTCGGCGCCAAGAAGTAGATTGCCCCACGAATGAGCGAAAAGCGCGCAGTCGTCCTCGGGGCGGCAGGGTTCATCGGCAGCCATCTCACCGACCGCCTCCTCGCGGAGGGCTGGCGCGTCACCGGGATGGACAACTTCATCACGGGCACGCGGCGCAACCTCGAGCACCTCTCCCGCGAGCCTCGCTTCGACTTCGTCGAGGGCGACATCTGCCAGCCCCTCGACGCGCTCACCGGGCCCGTCGACGCGGTCCTGGACTTCGCCTCTCCCGCCTCGCCGATCGACTACCTGAAGCACCCCTTCGAGACGCTGCACGTCGGCTCGCACGGCGTCGAGAACGCGCTGCGGCTCGCGAAGCGGGCGGGCGCCGTCTTCGTGCTCTCCTCGACGTCCGAGGTGTACGGCGATCCCCTCGAGCACCCGCAGCGCGAGTCGTACTGGGGGAACGTGAACCCCATCGGCCCCCGCGCGGTCTACGACGAAGCCAAGCGCTTCGCCGAGGCGATCACCGTCGCCTACCGCCGCTACGAGAAGGTGGACGTCCGCATCGCCCGCATCTTCAACACCTACGGCCCCCGCATGCGGTTGGACGACGGGCGGATCGTGCCCACCTTCGTGGCGCAGGCGCTCCGCGGGCAGCCCATCACCGTGTTCGGCGAGGGCACCCAGACCCGGAGCTTCTGCTACGTGGACGACAACGTGGAAGGGATCTGGCGGCTCCTGCACGCGCGCTTCCAGGATCCCGTGAACATCGGGAACCCGCACGAGATGACCGTCCTGCAGTTCGCCGAGGCGGTGCAGCGGTTCGTCGGGAGCCACTGTCCCATCGTGCACGAGCCGCTCCCGGAGGACGACCCGCGCGTGCGGCGGCCGGACATCACGCGCGCGAAGGAGGTCCTGGGCTGGGAGCCGAGGGTGGGGTTCGAGGACGGAATGCGGCGGACGATCGCCTGGTTCCGCGAGCGGGTTTGAACGTCGGGTGAACGGGAGGGAGGCGAGGTGGCGAAGCGGATTCTCATCACGGGCGGGGCGGGGTTCATCGGTTCGACCATCGCCGATCTGTTCCTTCAGTCGGGCTGGGACGTGGCGGTCCTCGACGACCTCTCGTCGGGCAAGCGCGAGCACGTGCCCGCCGCGGCGCGCTTCTACCCGGTGGACGTGCGCAGCGCGGCCGCGCTCGAGGTCCTGAAGCAGGAGCGACCGCAGGTGGTCTGCCACCACGCCGCCCAGATCGACGTCCGCCGGTCGATGGCGGACCCGCGCTTCGACGCGGACGTCAACATCGGCGGCCTCCTCAACCTCATGCAGGGCGCGGTCGAGGCGAAGAGCGTCGAGCACGTCCTCTTCGCCTCCTCCGGCGGCGCCACCTACGGCGACACCGAGCGCGTGCCCACGCCCGAGGACCACCCGCAGCTGCCCGTCTCCCACTACGGCGCGGCGAAGGCCGCGAGCGAGCTGTACCTCGGCGTGTACCGGGCGAACTACGGGATCCCCTTCACCGCGCTGCGCTACTCGAACGTCTACGGCCCGCGCCAGGATCCCCACGGCGAGGCGGGCGTGGTCGCGATCTTCTGCGGGCGCCTGCTCGAGGGCCGCCCCTGCACGATCTTCGGGGACGGCGGGCAGACGCGCGACTACGTCTTCGCCGGCGACGTCGCGCGCGCGAACCTGCTCGCCGCGGAGAAGCGGTACGACGGGCCGCTCAACGTCGGCACCGGGGTGGAGACCGACGTGAACGAGCTCTACGCGCACATCGCGCGGGCGGCCCGCTCCGAGCGGCCCGCCGAGCACGCCGCGGCGCGCCTCGGGGAGCAGAAGCGCTCGTGCATCGACCCGGCGCGCGCCGCCGCGGCCATCGGCTGGCGGCCGGAGGTGAAGCTCGCGGACGGGCTCGCGCGCACCTTCGAGTGGTTCGCGGCGCGTCGCAAGGCCGCGTGACCTGGTGACCCGGGCGGCGGGGCTCGCGCCGCCCTCCCACATCGTCGCCTTCCCTGCCACCTCCGCGCGCTGGCATGCTCGGCCACGCCAGGGGCCGCGCGCCCGCGGATCCGGCAGGAGGAGACGATGAGGACGACGCTCGCGCTCGCCGCAGTGCTCCTCGCCGCGTGCGAGGCGGCGGTGCAGACCGACGCCGACGGCCTCCGCACCGCGCTCCCCGAGGAGGCGGCGATCCGGATGGCCTCCCCGGCGCCGCCCCCCTCGCCGACGGCCACCACCGCTGAGGTGGTCGCCGCCGCTCCGACGTTCGGGTCGGGCTACGCCCGGACGACCTTCTGGGCGGCGACGACCGTGAACGCCGGCGTCGCCTGGACCCTCGGACGGCTTCGCGCCGTCGCCTCGCTGCCGCCGACGACCTGCGACGTCGCGTCGTGCACCTGGGGGCCCTGGACGGATCGCGAGGGGCTGAACGTGTGGCGCCTCGTGGCGCGCCGGGACGGCACGGGCTGGTCGTACCTGCTCGACGCGCGCCGGGGCTCGGACGCGCGCGCGGCGTTCGCGCCGATCGTGGCGGGCGTCGCGCACCCGGGCGCGCTCCCGTCTCGCGGCAGCGGCTCGTTCGCCGTGGACTTCGACGCGGCGGCCGCGCTGGACCACGCCGCGGGATGGCAGCAGGAGGACTTCGGCCGCCTCGAGGTCGCGTACGACGCGCGCGAGGCCGTCCGGGTGGACGCGACCGCGCTCGGCGCGCGCAGCCGCGATCCGGACGACCCGGTCCGCCTCGACGCGGTGTACGCCTTCCGCGCGACTGCGGCGGGCGGCGACCTGCAGGTCGCGCTCCAGACGCTCGAGGCCACGCCGCGGAACCTGTCGCTCCGCTCGCGCTGGGACGCGGCCGGGGCGGGCCGCGGTGACGCCGCGTGGGTGTCCGCCGGGCTGCAGTACCGCGCGAGCGAGTGCTGGAGCGGCGCCGCGCTGGGGTTCTCGCTCCTCTACGACGACGACCCGCTCGCCGGGTACGAGGGCGCCTGCGCGTTCGTCCCGGCGCTCTTCGCCGACCTGACGCTCCCGTAGCGCGACAGGCTGCCTTAACCTTCGCCCGGCTCGGCGCTCGTCGCGACCGGGGCGGGCGCGAGCGGCGCGTCGTCCTCCGGCGGCTCCTCGAGGTCGTCGGCCGGCGTGGGACCGGCGAGGATCCGCTCGAGCTCGCTGCTCGCGCGGAGGTGCTCCTCGGCGGTCACGCGGCCGGCCGCGCGCAGGCGGTCGAGGAGGCGCCGCGAGCGGTGCTTGAGCCAGGAGGACGGGTTCGCGAGGTCCACCCGCCGCGGCGCAGGCAGGATGGACGCCATCACGACGGCCTGCGCCGTGGAGAGCGACGCCGCGGAGACGCCGAACCGTGCGCGCGCCCCCGCCTCGGCGCCGAAGACGCCGTCGTCCCACTCCACCACGTTCAGGTAGAGCGCGAGGATGCGCCGCTTCGAGAGGGCGTGCTCGAGCTTCGCCGCGAGCACCGCCTCCTTCGCCTTGCGCAGGAGACTCTTCTCGGTGCCGAGCCAGAGGTTCTTGGCGAGCTGCTGCGTGAGGGTGGAGGCTCCGCGCGCGAACCGGCGCTCCTTGAGGTCGTGCTCGGCGGCGAGCCGGATCGCCTCCCAGTCGAGCCCCTCGTGCCCGAAGAAGTTCGCGTCCTCGGAGGCCAGCACCGCCTCGACGAGCCGCGGGGACACGCGATCGAGGCCGACCCACACCTGCCGGGGCCGGAACGAGTGCCTGCGCGCCTTCGCCTCCGCCTGCCGCTGCGCGATGAGCGCCGTCGTCCGCGGGTTCTCGCGGGCGAGCGGGCGCGGGTCGGGCGTGGCGAGCCAGAGGCCACCGAGCGCGGCGGCTGCGGCGAGGACGACGGCGAGGAGGGCGAGGGCGAGGCGGCGGACGCGGCGCCCGGGGGCGTGAGCCCGGGATGGCATGCGGCGGACCTATAGCACCCGCAGGGACGCGGGGGCCAGGCGCGCCGCGCGGGACTGCGGCGACGCCGCGCCGCGAGCGCGCGCCGGCCGGACGCGTCCCTCCTACGGAGGCGCCGCCGCGCGGCGCAGAGACGCCGTCGCGGAGCGCGAGGCGAGGGACCTCGCGGGCGGGCCTTCGGCCGGCGTCACGGTGACGACGTTGCCTCACCGTGAATGGTGATCCCGTTCGGGCCCCCGTTCGGCGCCTTGACGCATCCGGGACCCACCGCTACCTCCCGCTCACCGAAAACGGCACCGTACGGCCGCTCACGGCCCGCAGGCCCACGGAGGGAACATGGCTGACGTGAAGCGTTACACCCCGCGCGACTACTCCAAGGTCCGGGGGCTCACCGGCATCTCGGACAAGCAGATCGAGGAGCACCTGAAGCTCTACGAGGGCTACGTCAAGCGCACGAACGCGCTCACGGAGAAGCTCCAGGGCATCTGCAACGACGGCAAGGCCTCCGGCGCCGACCCGGTGTTCGCCGAGCTCACCCGGCGCCTCGGGTTCGAGTACAGCGGGATGGTGAACCACGAGTACTACTTCGAGAACCTGGCGCCGGGCGCCCAGGCCGAGCCGCCCACCGGCGGGAAGCTGCGCAAGGCGCTCGAGGCCTCGTTCGGGAAGTACGAGACCTGGCTCGCCGACTTCCGCGCGATCGCGACGATGCCCGGCGTCGGCTGGGCGATGACCTTCCAGGATCCGTCCACCGGCTGGCTCTCGAACCACTGGATCAACCTGCACCAGGACAACGTGCCGGTCGGCTTCAAGCCCGTCCTCGTCATGGACGGGTGGGAGCACGCGTTCATGCGCGACTACCTCGCGACCGAGCGCGCGAAGTACGTCGACGCGTTCTTCAAGAACCTGAGCTGGGAGACGATCGAGAAGCGGATAGTTTGAACGGGAGCTGCGCCCCCGCCGCGCCGCCAGGCCCGGATCGCACCAGCGGTCCGGGCCTCGTCGTCCGGGCCTCGACCCGTCAGCGCGCGCCGAGGCGCCGGTAGCGGCCTTCGACGAGCGCGAACGCCGCGTAGGCGAGGAGGCCGAGCGCCGCCGCCCCGAGGAGCACGGCCCCGTACGGCTGGCGCGCCAGCGTCGCGAGCGCGCCGTCGAAACCGGTCGCCTCGTGCGGATCCCCCTCGAGCGCCGCCTGCGCGAAGAAGAGGCCCACGAGCACGAAGACCACGCCCTGCGCCGTGAAGCCGAGGGTGCCGAGGGGCGCCGCCCAGCGCCGCACCCAGGCTCCGGCGCGCGCGAGGTCGAGGTGCTTCAGGAACTTCCGCCGCACGCCGGTCCAGATCTGGCGCGCCCCCACGAAGACCACGATCGCGGCGGCCGCGAGGACGAGCACGCGGCCGGCCGGGAGCTCGAGCGCGCGGGCAGTCCAGCTGCGCGCCGCTGCGTTCCCGCTCGGACCGGCCCGGCCGCCGGAGGCGAGGCGCACCGCCGCCAGGGCGAGCGAGACGTAGCCGAGGCCGCCGATCGCCTGTCCCACGCGCGACAGGACCGCCCAGGCGCCGCGCCGGCGCTCGCCGTCCGGATCGGCGATCGCCTGGACCTCGAACCAGAGGGCCATGCCGACGAGCCCGATCGCGAGCGCCGCGACGAGCGCGCCGCCGAGCGGCGCCTGCGCGAGCGTGGCGAGCGCGCCCTTCGAGTCGGTGGCCCGCCCGCCCTCGCCGAGCGCGAGCCGGAGGGCGAGCGCGCCGATGACGGCGTACACGGCGCCCTTCGCGGCGAACCCCGCTCGCGCGAGCGCCCGAACCCACGGGCGCCTCGCCGAGCGATCGCCCGCCCGCTCCACCTCCGACCAGACCTCGCCCGCGCCGCGCATCCGGCGTTCAAGCTGGCCACTCCGCCGCCCGCCCGCCCGCCGGCGCCCGCGTTTGACCCGCTCCGCAGGGCGGCCGTACCCTCGGCCGCGTGATCGTCCCGCCGGGCCGCCGCGCCGCGCTCCGCCGCCGCCTCCTCGCCTGGTACGACGCCGGCCACCGCTCCCTGCCGTGGCGCGCCGCGCAGCACGGCGCGGATCCGTACCGCGTCTGGCTCGCGGAGGTCATGCTCCAGCAGACGCAGGTGGCCACCGTGGTGCCGTACTTCGAGCGCTTCGTGGCGCGCTTCCCGACGCTCGCCGCGCTCGCCGCGGCGGACGAGGACGAGGTGCTCGCGCTCTGGAGCGGGCTCGGCTACTACGCGCGCTGCCGGAACCTCCTCGCCGCCGCGCGCACCGCGCTGGCGCGCCACGGTGGACTGCCGGGCTCGGTCGAGGCCCTGCGGGCGCTCCCCGGGTTCGGCCCCTACACCGCGGGCGCGGTCGCGAGCATCGCGTTCGCGCTGCCCGCCGCGGCGGTGGACGGGAACGTGGCGCGGGTCGTCGCGCGGCTCTTCTGCGTCGACGGCGAGCCGGGCGCGCCGGCGGTGCAGCGCGCCCTGTGGGCGCTCGCGGGCGAGCTCGTCCCCGAGGAGCGGCCCGGCGACTTCAACCAGGCGCTGATGGAGCTCGGGGCGACGCTGTGCCGCAAGCCCGCGCCGGCCTGCGCGCGGTGCCCCGTGCGGAGTGCCTGCGCCGCTCACGGTGCCGGCCGCGCAGCGGAGATCCCGCCGGCCCGGCGGCGGGGTGCGCGGCGAGCGGCAGCGGTCGCGTGCGCCGTCGCCGAGGTGGGCGGGGCGCTCGTGCTGGTGCGGCGCGCGCCGGGCGGGCTGCTCGGCGGGCTGTGGGATCTGCCGGCGGTGGACGTGACCGGCGCGACCGAGCGGCAGGGCGCGGCCGCGCTCCGGCGGACGCTGCGGGCGCGCTTCGGCGTCGGCGCGGTGGGCGCGCTGCTCGCCGAGGTCGAGCGCACGCTCACGCACCGGGACCTCGCGCTCCGCGCGTATGCCTGCGAGGTGCCGGGGGCGTTCGCGCCCGGCGACGACGTCCGGCTCGCGCCGCCCGGCACGCTCGACGGGATCGGCCTCTCC
>NZ_JALCYX010000082.1:0-17810 GCF_022690695.1 Anaeromyxobacter sp. SG17 | reverse complement strand
CGCCGTGCAGGAGCGCGGCGGCGCGGCCGAGCAGCTCGGCCATCTCGAAGGGCTTGCGCAGGTAGTCGTCGGCGCGCGTGCGCGTGGCGCGGTGCGCCTCGATGGCCGCGTCGGTCGCGTCGGCGGTGTAGAGCAGGAGCGGGACCGCCTGCGAGGCGCGCTTCAGCCGGTTGCACACGGAGAAGCCGCTCATGTCGGGCAGCTCGGCGGCGAGGAGGATGAGGTCGGGCTGCGCCTGCCGGCAGCGCTCGACCGCCTGCTCGCCGGCCGGGAGCGAGGTCACCTCGAGACCCGCCGGGCCGAAGGCGCGGCGGATCTCGTCCGCGAGCGCGGTGTCCGGCTCGACGAGGAGGACGTTCAGGGACATGGTGGGGCCGATCGTACCCTCGTTTCGGAAGGCCGCGAAATGACGGACCAGGTGCGATATCGCGCGGCCCGCAGATGACGCTGGCCTCGCCGGGCGCCCCGGGATAGGCATCGGCCGATGCCCACCTTCTCCCTCACCCTGGACGCGGCGCGGGAGCGCGCCGAGGACCTCTCCGCCGAGCTCTTCGACGCGGGCGCGACCGGCGTCGAGGTGCGCGACGGCGAGGGCACGCCGATGCCGGGCGTGGCCCAGCCGCCGCCAGGCCGCGCCCTCCTCGTCGCGTTCTTCGCGGAGCCCGAGGCCGCCCGGGAGGCGCAGGCGGCGTACGGCGGCGAGGTCGCCGAGATCGCCGACGAGGACTGGAGCGAGACCTGGAAGAAGGGCCTCGGTCCGTTCGCCGTGGGCCGCGCCTTCGTGCGGCCGTCCTGGGTGGACGCGCCCACCCCGCCCGGCATGGCCGAGATCGTGCTCGACCCCGGCATGGCGTTCGGCACCGGCACCCACCCCACCACCTCCCTCTGCCTCGCCGCGCTGTCGGAGCTGCTCGCCGCGCGTCCGGGCGCGTCCGTGCTCGACGTCGGCACCGGCTCCGGCCTCCTCGCCATCGCCGCCGCGAAGCTCGGCGCGGGCCGCGTCGCGGCGAACGACAACGACCCAGTCGCCGTCGGCGTCGCGCGCGAGAACGCGGAGCGGAACGGCGCCGCGCTGGAGCTGACCGGTGCGCCCGTCGGAGAGATCCCCGGCGTGTTCGACCTCGTCGTGGCGAACATCCTCGCGAACACGCTCGTGGAGCTCGCGCCGGACGTCGCCGCGCGCGTCGCGCCGGGCGGCACGGTGCTGCTCGCCGGCATCCTCGGGCCGCAGGAGGACGAGGTCCGCGCCGCGTACGTCGCGGAGGGGCTCCGCCCGGCCCTCGAGCGGCGCGACGGGGAGTGGAGCCTCCTCACCCTGGAGCGACCGCGCGCGTGACGCTCCGCCGCGTGCACCTGCCCGGCGAGCGCTTCCGGCTGGACGCCGGGCGCGCCGCGCTCACCCCCGAGGCGCGCCACTACCTCCGCGACGTGCTCAGGCTCGCGCCCGGGGCGGAGGTCGAGGTCTTCGACGGTCGCGGCGGCGCCTGGACCGCGTGCGTCGATCCGAGCTTCGAGACGCTCGTCCTCGGCGTGGCGCGCGCGGGGAAGGGCGAGGCGTCCGCCGAGATCTGGCTCCTCGCCGCGCTCGCCAAGGGCGAGAAGATGGATCTCGTCGTGCAGAAGGCGACCGAGCTCGGCGCGGCGGTCGTCGCCCCCTTCGCGGCGGAGCGGTCGATCGTCCGGCTCGAGCCGGACAAGGGCGAGGAGCGCGCGCGGCGGTGGCGGCGGATCGCCGAGGAGGCGGCGCGCCAGTGCGGGCGCGCCGACGTCCCGGAGGTGCGCGCGCCGGCGCCGCTCGCTGCCGCGCTCGCGGCGCTGCCTCCGGGGGCGCTCGCGATCGCGTTCCAGCCGGGCGGATCGCCCGTGCTCGCGCTCGCCCCGGCCGCGGCGAACGCCTACGCCGCGGTGGTCGGACCGGAGGGCGGGCTCGCCGACGCGGAGCTCGCGGTCCTCGCCGCGGCGGGCGCGCACCGCGCGTCGCTCGGGCCGCGCGTGCTCCGGGCGGAGACCGCCGCCATCGTCGCGGTGGCGCTGCTCCAGGCGCGCTTCGGCGATCTGGGCGCGTCTGGCTGAACGGTGCTGCGCCCCGCCCCACCGACGGCTGACCGCCGTCGTCGGGGCCCCACCCTGCTCGCGTCGCCGCGGCGGGCTCGCTTCGCTCGCCTGATCGCGAATCGGGATCGGCCGTCACCCCTGCCGCGCAGGACCCGTTCCTTGACCCGCCCGCGGGTCGACCGTAGCCTCGACCCGTGCTCTGTCCCCGCTGCGCCCGCGAGACGGATGACCGCGCCGCCTTCTGCGGCGACTGCGGCGCGCCGCTCACGCTTCGCGAGGAGCCGGCGCCGCGTCTGCTCGACGTGGCGCTCGACCTCGATCGGCGAAGGTCGCGCACGCCGCCCCCGCGGGTGGCCGCCGCGCCCGAGCAGGAGCCGCTCCCGCCGCTGCCCGTGGAGCCCGAGCCCGCCTTCGAGCTCGCGCCCGCGCCGGCGGCGCCGGTGAGCCGCTCGCACTGGGACCTCGGGCGCATGCTCGAGGAGGTCGCGGCCGAGGACGGCTTGTTCGAGGAGTCCGCGCCGCCTCCATTCCAGGAGGACGTTCGCGGCGCCGGGGCCGCGGTCGCCCTGGCCCGCGCCGCGTCGCCTGCGGCAGCGCCGAAGCTCTGGCCGGAGCCGCTGTCGGAGCCCGAGGCGGAGCCCGAGCCGAGGCCCGCGCCAGGGCGGCCTCGCTCCGGGAGCCGCGCCGAGGTCCACCTCCGTCGGGCGGCGGCGTGGCGTCGCGCCGCGGCCTGGGCGATCGACGCCGGCCCGCTCCTCGCCGGGGTGGTGTTCCTCGGCCGCTCGCTGCTGGCGGCCACCCCGGCCGGGGTTCCCGTGCCCCCGAGCGGTCTCGACGGCCTGCTCGACCTCCTCGCCGGCGAGGCGGACGTCGTCCTCTCGCTCGCGGCGCTCCTCGCGGTCGCGCTCGCCGTGTACGCGACCCTCGCGCACGCGCTCGCTGGCGCCACGCTCGGGAAGTGGATGCTGGGCCTGCGCGTGGTCGGCCCCGACGGGAGGCGGCCCTCGCTCGCTCGGAGCGCGGTGCGCGCCGCGCTCGCGGTCGCGTCGGTGGGGCTCCTCGGGCTCGGGTTCCTCCTCGCGCTCTTCACCCGCAGCGGCAGGGCGCTTCACGACCTCCTTGCGCGGACCTGGGTGGTGGAGGCGCCTTGACCCCCACATGACGGGGTCCTACAACCGACCCGTGCCGAAGGACCTCGCCGCCCTCCTCGTCGAAGAAGGCGTGGTCTCCGCCGAGGTGATGGCGCGCGCGCTCGCGCGGCAGGACGAGGCGGGCGGCGCGCTCGACACCGCGCTCCTCGAGCTCGGCGCCGTCCCGGAGGACGCACTCGCGGTGGCGCTCGCCGGGGCCGCCGACGTCCCCCCCGCGCCGCCCGCCGCGTTCGCCGCCGCCGACGCGCGCGCACGGCGGGTGTTCCCCGCGCGCGTGGCCGACCGCCACGGGCTCGCGCCCTTCGCGCTCGAGGCGCGGGAGCTGTCGGTCGTCTCGGTGTTCCCGGTCGACTCGAGCCTGCTCGACGAGATCGGCTTCATGCTCTCCCTGAACCTCTCGGCGTTCGTCGCGCCGGAGTGGCGGGTGCGCCTCCTCGTGCACCAGCTGTACGGCACGCCCCTCGCGCCGCGCTTCGCGGCCCTCGCGAGGGCGGCCGGGGAGCTCCCGGCGGAGGAGCCGGCCGCCGCGCCCGAGGCGACCACGCCGGCCGGCGGGGAGGGGGCCTCGCCGCGTGACCCGCTCGCGCAGGACGCCGCCGCCGCGAGCGGGTTCGGCGAGGAGGACGCCGGCCCGCTCGAGCCCCTCGCCGCGGCGCTCGCGCAGGCGCTCGAGGAGGTCGATCCGGCGCTGCTCACCGACGAGACCGCGCCCCCCGGCGAGGAGGGCGCGCCCGAGGCTCCGCCGCTCGGGGCGCCCGAGGAGGCGCCCGGGCCGCCCGACCGCAGCGCGCCCCCGCGCTGGTCGCTCGAGGACGCGCGGGCCGCGCTCGCGGCGGCGCGCACGCGCGACGAGGTCGTCCTCGCCGCGCTCCGGTACGCGCGCGACTTCTTCCCGTTCGCGGCGATGTTCGCGGTCACGCGCGACGCGGTCGCCGGCCACGACGCGCTCGGGCTCGAGCCCGAGGCGCGCGAGCTCGCCCGCAGCGTCGCGATCTACGCCGACGACCCCGGCATCTTCCGGACCGTCATCGAGACGCGGAGCCCGTACCTCGGGCCGTTCTCGCCGGAGCCCGCCGGCAACGCCGCGATCCTCGGCGGGCTCGATCGCGGCAAGCCGCGCACCGCCCTCGTCGCGCCCGTGCTCCTGCGCGATCGGCCGGTGTGCGTCCTGTACGCGGACAACGGCGACGCGCCCGTCTCCGCGCGCCGGCTCGGCGATCTGCTCCTCCTCAACTCGATGCTCGGGGGCGCGTTCGAGCGGATCATCCGCGAGCGCAAGCGTCGCCGCGCCGCCCCCGCGCGCCGCGGCACCCCCGCTCCCGCTCCCGCTCCCGCTCCCGCGCCGCCCGCCGCGCCGGCGCCCGCGCCGTTCGATCCGTGGTCCGCCGAGGAGCCGCCGCGCGCCGCCCCGAGCCCCGCGACCACCGCGCCGCCGGCAGACCCCTGGACCGCGACGGAGCCGGCCCGCGCCGCGCCGCCCGTCGCTGCAGCGACCCCGGCGCCCGTCGCGGACGCGTTCGACGCGCTCGAGGTCGAGATCGACGACACCGTGGTCGCCGAGACCACCCCGCCCGCCGTGCTCGCCGATCGCGCCCTCGACGCCGACCTCGCCCTCGCGGCGGCGGCCTGCGCCGCCCTCGCGGCGCGCCGGCGCGATCCCGGGGTGCGCGAGGCGAGCGAGCGGCTGCGGCGCGCGCTCCTCTCCGGCATCGAGGCGCGAGCGCTCCGCGCGGCGCGAGCGCTGGGCGCGCTCCGCGACGCCGAGGCCATCCCGCTGCTCGTGCAGGTGCTCGAGACGAGTGCCCCCGAGCCCGCCCGGGCCGCGGCGGACGCGCTCGCCGCGATCACGCTGCAGCGGCTCGGCACCGACGCGCGACGCTGGCTCGGGTGGTGGAAGGAGAACCGCGGCCGCGGGCGCGCCGAGTGGCTGTTCTCGGGCCTCACGAGCACGGATCGCGAGACGCGCGTCGCCGCGGCGGTCGAGCTCTCGAGCGCGGCGCCGGCGCCGGTCGCATACTCCGCCGACCTGCCGTCGGAGGAGCGGGAGCAGGCGGCGCGCGCCTGGGCCGGCTGGTGGACGCGCAGCGGCCACGTCCTGTGAGTGACTGACGGCGCCGGACGCGCCGCTTGCCTCTCGCCGGGGCGGGTGCCTATCCTCCGCCCCCGTCCCCCGGAGCGCGAGGCCCCCAAATGGAAAAGCCGGTCGACCCCGATCCGCGCCGCGCCCTCCTCGACGCGCTCGACGCCGAGGCGGAGCAGGGCGGCGGCGCCGAGCGAGTCGCGAAGCAGCACCGGTCCGGCAAGCTGACGGCGCGTGAACGGATCGACACGTTCCTCGACCCCGGCACGTTCGTCGAGCAGGACAAGTTCAAGACGCACCGCTGCGCCGACTTCGGGATGGAGGGGCAGAAGGTCCTCGGGGACGGCGTCGTCACGGGCTACGGCCTCGTGGAGGGGCGCCAGGTCTTCGTCTTCGCGCAGGACTTCACCGTCTTCGGCGGCTCGCTCTCGGGCGCCTTCTCCGAGAAGATCTGCAAGGTGATGGACCGCGCCATGTCGGTCGGCTGCCCGGTCATCGGCCTCAACGACTCGGGGGGCGCCCGCATCCAGGAGGGCGTCGTCTCGCTGGCGGGGTACGCCGACATCTTCCTGCGAAACACGCTCGCCTCCGGCGTCATCCCCCAGATCTCGGTGATCCTCGGGCCGTGCGCCGGCGGGGCCGTCTACAGCCCGGCCATCACCGACTTCATCTTCATGGTGAACGACTCGGCGTACATGTTCATCACCGGTCCGGACGTCATCAAGACGGTGACGCACGAGGAGATCACGAAGGAGGAGCTCGGCGGCGCGCGCACCCACGCCACGCGCTCCGGCGTGGCGCACTTCGCGATCGACTCCGAGGAGGCGACGCTCCGGGCCGTCCGGGAGCTGCTCGGCTTCCTGCCGCTCAACAACGCCGACGACCCGCCCGCGCAGCCGTGCTCGGACGACGTCGCCCGCCGCGACGAGCTCCTGAAGACCGTCGTGCCGGAGAGCCCGTCCAAGCCCTACGACATGAAGGAGGTGATCCGGGCGGTGGTCGACGACCGGCACTTCTTCGAGGTCGCCGAGCACTTCGCGACGAACATCGTGATCGGCTTCGCGCGCCTCAACGGCCGTCCGGTGGGGATCGTCGCGAACCAGCCCGCGGTGCTCGCGGGCGTCCTCGACATCGACGCCTCGGTCAAGGCGGCGCGCTTCGTGCGCTTCTGCGACGCGTTCAACGTCCCCCTGCTCACCCTCGTGGACGTGCCCGGGTTCCTCCCCGGCACCGACCAGGAGTGGAACGGGATCATCACGCACGGCGCGAAGCTCCTCTACGCGTTCGCCGAGGCGACCGTCCCGAAGGTCACGGTCATCACGCGCAAGGCGTACGGCGGCGCCTACGACGTCATGGCCTCGAAGCACATCCGCGCCGACGTGAACTTCGCGTACCCCTCCGCGGAGATCGCCGTGATGGGGCCGGAGGGGGCCGTGAGCATCATCTTCCGCAAGGAGCTCTCGGCCGCGAAGGACCCGGTCGCCGAGCGCGCGCGCCTCGTCCAGGAGTACCGCGACAAGTTCGCGAACCCGTACAAGGCGGCGGAGCTCGGCTACGTCGACGAGGTGATCAAGCCGGAGGACACCCGGCCGAAGGTGATCCGCGCGTTCGAGATGCTGCGCACGAAGCGGCAGGAGAACCCGGCGCGGAAGCACGGCAACATCCCGCTCTGAACGACGGCGCGCGGGTCGCTCCCCCGGGGGTCGCGCGTCGAGCCACGGCTCGACCGTGGCGTCCCCGGCGGACTCGCTCCGCCGGCGAGGTCTCCGGATCGGGATCCGCCGTCCCCCGCTGACGGTCAGTGAAGCTCCGGCTCCTCCGCGCCCGTCCCGGCCTCGGCGATGGGGCCGAGCGCGCTCCGCTCCACCCGCTCGCGACCGCTGACCGCGCGGTACGCGCGCCGGACGAGCCAGCCGAGGCCGCGCACCGCGTCTCGGCCGAGCCGCTCCACCCCCTCGGCCGAGAACAGCGCGGGCGCCTCCGCGGCGGCGCCGCCGAGGACCTTCACGCCGGCGCCGTGCGTGTACACGAGCTCTCCGCCGAGGTAGGCCGTGTAGGTGGCCGCCCCCGCGGCCAGGAGCCCGCTCGCCGCGGAGGTCAGGTTCGCCGCGTTGCGCGACCGCCAGGCGGAGATCCCCACCGCAGCGACCACGATGGCGAGGTTCCCGAGCCCGTGGGTGAACATCATGTCCCGGGCGTGGCCGCTGCGGAGCTCGATCTCCTGCGAGGCGGCCATGCCGGCGAGGCCGGCGAGGAGGCCCGCCGACGCCGTCGTCCACCAGAGGTTCCGGCCCAGGCGGTCGAGCCGCCGGTCGCGGGGGCGGAGGGCGGCGGCCAGATCGACGAGCGCGCTGGCGGGCAAGAGGACGAGCGGCGCGTGGACGAGGGACGGGTGAAGCTCGTGCGTGCGCATCGACATGGGCGGACCTCCGCTCTCACGCTGCGGCGCGTCGCCTGCCGCCGCAATGGAGCCACGCTCGCCCCGCCGCTCGCCCCGCGGGCGCTCTCCGCTGCGCCTCGCCCCTGACGTTTCACGGCGCGTGACGATCGGTCCCTCCGAAAGGCGAGAGCCCGGCCCCTTCGCAGAGGAACCGGGCTCCGTGCCGACCGAGCTGGGCGGGCGACTTACGTCTTCCGCACGTTCGCGGCCTGCAGGCCCTTCGGGCCCTTCACGACGTCGAACTCCACCTTCTGACCCTCGGCGAGGCTCTTGAAGCCGTCGCCCTGGATCGCGCTGTAGTGGCAGAAGACGTCCTCACCACCGTTGTCCTGGGTGATGAACCCGAAGCCCTTCGCGTCGTTGAACCACTTCACGGTGCCAGTCGCCATTCAACGTCTCTTTCGCTGTTTCGATCGCCGGGATGACGCTCGGTCCACCCGACGAAAAGGTGGACCAAAATCCTGTATCCGAAAAATTCCGTATGGTCGAGATGCGACGGCCCGTCCGGGCGACGCCCGTTGACCCGCATCAAATGGAGACGGTGGGTCCGGGTAGCTACGCGACCGCGGCCGCGCTGGCCGGCGTGTGCTCGAACGCGGAGCCCTCGGTCGCGAGCCGCGCCTCGAGGTCGGCGAGCAGCGCCGCCGCGGTCGGGAGCGCGGTGACGTCGCGATCACCGATCCGGACGAGGCTCTGGCCCGTGTAGAAGAGGCCGTTCTCGGTGTCGCCCTTCACCGCCGCGGCGAGCAGCGCGTCGGTGATGCAGAAGCTCTCCTTGAAGCCGCTCGTGCGGCACACGCAGAGCCCGTCGCCGAGGCACTCGATGCAGGCCTTCTTGCGGCCCATGTAGCCTTCCTTGCCGAACCACCACGCCTTCGAGCGGGGCGGGACCGCCTCGCCGCGCGCGAGCTTCTCGGTGAAGGCGCTCCGCACCGCCCGCGCCTTCATCCCCTTCACGCAGCTCGTGATGATCGCCACGTCGGGCTCGCGCTTGCCGAGGTGCATCGCCTTGAACGCGGGGTGAACGTCGCCGTCCGCGCAGGCGAGGAACCGCGTCGCGAGCTGGACGCCGGCCGCGCCGCCCGCCACGAAGCGCGCGACGTCCGCGGCGTCCACGCCGCCGGCCGCGACGACCGGCAGCGACGTCGCCGCGAGCACCTCGCGGACGAGCGCCGGGAGCGGGTGGCCGATGTCGCCGATGTGCCCGCCCGCCTCGGCGCCCTCGGCGACGACGAAGTCCGCGCCCCACTTCTCGTACATCGCCGCGAGCCGGCCGGAGGACACGATCCCGGCGAACGGCACGCCGCCCTCCCTGCACCAGCGCAGGATCTCGCGGGAGATCCCCGCGCCCTGCACGAGGAAGGAGACGCCCTCCTCGATCGACACGCGCGCCAGGAGCTCGAAGTCGCCCTTGTTGATGGCCGCCATCAGGTTCACGCCCACGAACCCGCCCTGCGAGTCCTGGCGGGCGCGGCGGATCTCGGCGCGGAGCTGCTCGGGCGTCTTGAGGACCGCGGAGATGGTCCCCACGCCGACGAGGCGGGCGCCGCGATGGGCGGCGACCTTGCCGGAGAGGCCGTCCGAGGCGTTGATGCCCATGCCGCCCTGGACGAGCAGGCGCCGCCCGGACCTGACGATCTCCGCGATCGTCTGGCGATCGAGGCGCGGCAGCGGCGCGGAGGTCTGCTCGGCGTGCGGCGACGCGGGCGTGGCGGACATGCGTGGGCTCCTTCGCGCCGGGTTGAGGGACGGGGCGCGAGCGGGCACCCTACGGCTGCGGTGTCACCCGACGGTCACGGCCCCCGTGGCAATCGACCGACGCGGTGCGTAGCCGGAGGCCCCTGACGCGACGCGGCGGCCGCTCCCTCGCCCGGGCGTCCGCCTCGCTCGCCGAGCGCGAGAGAGCTCGGCGCACGGGTGGCGTCTCGCGCTTGTGATGCTGGGCGATGCGATATCGAAGGCTCCCGAGCGAGCCCGCGAGCGCGCGCTCCCCCCGCGACGCTGACGCCCCCCGGTCGGTGGGATACGCTCGGCGCCCACATCATGACCCACCCCTCGTCCTCCCCCATGCCGCTCGTGGTCGCCGTCGAGATGGGCTACGGCCACATGCGCGCCGCGATGCCGCTCGCCGACGCGCTCGGCACCGAGGTGCTCCAGGTGGATCGCGCGCCGCTCGTCGCGCCGGGCGAGGAGCGGCTCTGGCAGCGCGTCCGCAGCACCTACGAGGGCGTGTCGCGCCTCTCGCAGGTGCCGTGGGTGGGGGCGCCGCTCCGGCGCGCGCTCGAGGCCGTGACGGACATCCCGCGCCTCCACCCTTACCGCGACCTCTCGGCGCCGACCCGCGGGGTCGACACCCTCGACCGGCTCGTCCGGAAGCGCCAGCTGGGCCGGGGGCTCGTGGCGGAGCTGCGCCGGACCGGCGCGCCCCTCCTCACCACCTTCTACTCGCCGGCGATCGTCGCGGACGCCGCCGGCCTCGAGCGGATCTTCTGCGTCGCGACGGACTCCGACCTGAACCGCATCTGGGCGCCCGCCGAGCCGCGCCGCACCCGCATCCACTACCTCGTCCCGACCCGCCGCGCCGCGCGCAGGCTCCGCTCCTACGGCGTGCCGGAGGACCGGATCACCTTCACCGGCTTCCCGCTCCCGGAGACGCTCGTCGGCGGGCCCGCGCTCGGCGCGCTCAAGGCGAACCTCGCTGCGCGCGTGGTGCGGCTCGATCCCTCCGGGGAGTTCCGCCGCACGATCCCGGAGGAACTCGCGCACTTCCTCGGCGCCCTCCCGCGCGAGGAGGAGGGGCAGCCGCCGCTCCTCACCTTCGCGGTGGGCGGCGCGGGCGCGCAGGCGGGGATGGCGGCGGAGCTCCTGCCCGGCTTCCGCCGCGCGCTCGAGGCGGGGACGCTCAGGATCTGCCTCGTGGCAGGCGTGCGCGCCGAGGTGGACGCGCGCTTCCGGGAGATCGCCCGGCGCGCGGGGCTGGAGCCGCTCCTCGGCGGCCCGCTCGACATCCTCCTCGCCCCGACCTTCCGCGAGTACTACGACCGCTTCAACGCGCTCCTGGCGCGCACCGACGTCCTGTGGACGAAGCCCTCCGAGCTCACCTTCTACGGCGCGCTCGGGCTCCCGCTCGTGCTGGCGCCGCCGGTCGGGGTTCACGAAAGGTACAACCGGCGCTGGGCGCGGGAGAGCGGCGCGGGCCTGAAGCAGCGCGACCCGCGCTTCGCGGCGGAGTGGCTCGGCGACGGGATCGCCGACGGCGTCCTCGCGGCCGCCGCCTGGGCGGGCTACATGCGCCTGCCGAAGTTCGGGCTGCACCGCATCCTCGAGGCGGTCGGCGCGACGCCCGAGGCGCGCGTCGCGGGCCCCGCCGGCGCGTGACGCCGGAGGTGCGGCGCCCGTCCGGCCGACGCTTGCCGCCGCCCCGGCGCCGGAGCAGGATGCGCCCCGTGCTGCGCGCCTTCTCCCTCGTGTACTGGGTGTTCTTCGCCGCCACGCTGCCGGTCCTGTTCCTCGGCGCGATGCTCGTCTTCCTCCTCACCTCTCCGTTCGACCGGCGGCGCGTCGCCGTGCACCTCTACTCCTGCGCGTGGGCGACCTTCTACGTCGTGGCGAACCCGCTCTGGCGCGTGTCGGTCGAGGGCCGGGAGAAGCTGCCGTGGAAGGGCGCCGCCGTCCTCGCCGCGAACCACCTCTCCCTCCTCGACATCCTCGTCCTCTACGGGCTCTTCCGGCCCTTCAAGTGGGTGTCGAAGGCGGAGGTCTTTCGCGTGCCGTTCGTCGGCTGGAACCTCTGGCTCAACGACTACGTGCGCGTGAAGCGGGGCGACCGCGAGTCGATCCGCGAGATGATGGACCACTGCCGCGCCCACCTCGCGCGCGGTACGCCGGTGATGCTCTTCCCCGAGGGCACGCGCTCGCGGGACGGACGGCTCGGGGCGTTCAAGGACGGCGCCTTCCGGCTCGCGATCGAGGCGGGCTGCCCGGTGATCCCCATCGTGGTCAGCGGGACGGGCGACGCGCTCCCGAAGCACGGCCTCGTCCTGCGCCAGCGGATGCGCGCGCACGTCCGCGTGCTCGACCCGCTCGACCCGGCCGAGTTCCCGACCGCGGACGCCCTGCGCGACGCGACGCGGGCCGCGATCGCGGCCGCGCTCCCCGAGGCGAACCGGCCGTCCGGGCCGCTGCGCGTCCCACCGCCCCGGGTGCCCGAGGCGCGCTGACGGGAGGGCGACCGCCCGACCGCGTCTCCCGCCTCGCCTGCGGAGTCCGCGGTCCGGGGTGCTGCCCCGCCCGTGTGCGACGCACATCTTTCCGGCATGACGGACGGATACCGGGTGTCGGGCGGGCACGGAGACGCCGTGCCCGGAGCGCTCGGTCCGAGCGACCTCGACGGCCGCGCGGAGTGGGTGCACGTCGACGGGCGCGGGATCGCCGAGCGTCTGGAGGCGCGGCTCGGCTCGGAGGTGGATCTCCGCAAGATCCTCTTCGGCGTGCTCGTGCCGCTCCTCGGTGCGCTGCACGGCGAGCCGCTCCGCGCGATCGCCGCGCGGCTGCCCCACGCGCTCGCCCGCGAGCTGCTCGACGAGGAGGACGGCGCGGTGCGCGGGCGCATCGGGGCCGGCGAGTACCTGCGCGACGTCGCGGAGCTCGTGCAGCACCCCCCGCGCGCCGCCGCGATCTACGCCGGCGCGGTCCTCGCCGCCGTCCGCGAGGCGCTCCCGGCAGAGACGGCGGCGGAGGTGGAGCGGCGCCTCCCGCCCGAGCTCCTCGAGCTCTGGCGCGACGCGCGCTGACGCCTGCGCCCGGCGGGGCCCTCAGCTCGGCCGCGCCGCGCAGCGCCGCGGGAGGTGCACCGTCACGGTCGTCTCGCCCTCGACCGAGCGCGCGGCGATGTCGCCGCCGTGCCCGCGCACGATCTCGCGCGAGATGTAGAGGCCGAGCCCGAGGCCCGAGGCCTTGCGGCTCTTCTCCTCGGGTCCGCGCGAGAACGGCTCGAAGAGGTGCGTGAGCACCTCCGGCGGGATCCCCGGTCCGCCGTTGCGCACGTGCAGGAGGACCTGGTCCGGCTCGTCCCCGTCCACCTCCACGCGCACCGGCACCGCGGGATCGCCGTGGTCGATGGCGTTCGAGACGAGGTTCGAGACCACCTGCTCGAGCCGATCGGGATCCCACTCGCCCGCGGCGTCGCCGTGGATCGCGATCTCGACCGTGCGATCGCTGTTCACCGCGCGGAGCTCGTCCACGACCTTGCGCGCGACGGCGTCGAGGCTCGCCGGGCGCGGGCTCACCGGGATCCCGTTGCCGAGCCGGGTCCGGGTGTAGCTCAGCAGATCCTGGATGATGCGGCCCATCCGACCGGCCGACGAGCGCGTCCGCTCGATCGCGCGGGCCTGCCAGCCGGCGAGCCCGCCCTTCGTGTGCAGCAGCGACGCCGACATGTGGATGGCGCCGAGCGGATTGCGCAGATCGTGGCCAACCACGCCGAGGATGAAGTCCACCGTCCTCCGCCGGGTCTCGAGGTCCGCCTCGGCGCGCCGGAGCGTCTCGCGCGCGTCCTCGTGCGCGCGGCCGAGCCGGTCGCGATCGAGCGCGCGCGCGGCGCGATCCGCCGCCGCGCGGAGGAGCAGGAGCGCCTCCGCGTCGAGCGGGGCGTCGCCGCGCGTGCCGGCGAGGAGCGCGCCCGCGACGGCGCAGCCCACGAGCGGTGTCCCCGCGCCGTGGCGCGTGCCGGGAGGGAAGGGCGCCCCGGGCCGCGGCGCGGTGCGCGGCGTCCCGGCGGCGACCACCTCCGCGGCGAGCCCGCCTTCGACCTCCGCGGGTGCGCCGTCGTCGAACCCCACCTGCGCGAGGACCTCGAGGCGATCTCCTTCGCGCACGACGAGCGCCACCGAGTCGATCGCCGGCACCGCGTCGGCGAGGGCGCTCAGGAGCCGGCGGAGCGCGCGCTCCTCGGGCTCCACGGCGAGGAGCCGCTCGAGGCCGTCCGCGAGCCGCGCGCGCGACCGCTCCGACGCTTCGCCCTCGCCCGGGGCGGGCTGCGTGACGTCCTCCGCCATCGTCGCCTCATCGTGGGCGCGCGGCGGCCCCCGGGGAACCCCCCGGTCCGCGCGCCGAGGAGCGGAGCGCGGAACGATCGTTCCGGACCCGTGGAGTCGATGTGGGGAGAGCCTTTACCTGCGCGTGCACGCGCAGGTATCGTGACCCGCTCCCCCAGCCGCTCTCGCTGCCCCGTGCCGGGTCGAGCCCCGACCGTTTCCCCCTCGAGGCCCGCGAATTGAGCCCCAAGACGCGCATCCGCAAGGTCCTCGTCGCGAACCGCGGCGAGATCGCGGTGCGCGTCATGCGGACCTGCCGGGAGATGGGCCTCGCGACGGTGGCCGTCTACTCGGACGCGGATCGCGGGGCCCTCCACGTCCGCAAGGCGGACGAGGCGGTCCACGTCGGGCCGTCCCCCGCGCGCGACAGCTACCTCGTCGTCGAGAAGCTCGTCGACGCCGCGAAGAAGACGGGCGCGGACGCGCTTCACCCAGGGTACGGATTCCTCTCCGAGAACGCGGCGCTCGCCCGCGCGTGCGCGGCGGCCGGCGTCACCTTCGTCGGCCCGCCGCCCGAGGCGATGGAGACGATGGGCGTGAAGACGGTCGCCCGCCGCCACATGAACGCGGCGGGCGTGCCCACGGTGCCCGGGTCCGAGGGGCCGATCGCCGACGAGCAGGAGGCGAAGGCCTTCGCGGACGCGCTCGGCTACCCGGTCATGATCAAGCCGGCGGCGGGCGGCGGCGGCAAGGGCATGAAGAAGGTGGAGCGCGAGGCGGACTTCCTCGCCCTGTGGGACTCCGCCCGGCGGGAGTCCGCCGGCGCCTTCGGCGACGAGCGGCTCTACCTCGAGAAGTTCCTCGACGAGCCGCGCCACGTCGAGATCCAGATCTTCGCCGACGAGCACGGCGACGCCATCCACCTGGGCGAGCGCGAGTGCTCGGTGCAGCGCCGCCAGCAGAAGGTCGTGGAGGAGAGCCCGAGCTGCATCCTCGACGAGCGGATGCGGCAGGCGATGGGCGAGGTCGCCGTGCGGGCGGCGAAGGCGGTGGGCTACCGCGGCGCCGGCACGGTCGAGTTCCTCGTGGACGCGGCGCGGAGCTTCTACTTCCTCGAGATGAACACCCGCCTGCAGGTGGAGCACCCGGTGACCGAGATGATCACCGGGCTCGACCTCGTGCGGATGCAGCTCGAGGTGGCGCGCGGCGGGCGGCTGGTGCCGCAGGAGGCGGTCGCACGCCGCGGCCACGCCATCGAGGCGCGCATCTACGCCGAGGACCCGGGGCGGGGCTTCCTGCCCTCGCCGGGCAAGATCACCTACCTGCGCGTGCCGGGCGGCCCCGGCATCCGCGACGACTCGGGCGTGTACGCGGGCTGGGTCGTGCCGCAGTACTACGACCCCCTCATCTCGAAGCTCGTCGCCTGGGCGCCGACGCGGGACCAGGCCATCGAGCGGCTCATCCGCGCGCTCGGCGAGTACACCGTCCACGGCATCACCACGAACGTCGCCTACCTCGCGGCGGTGCTCGATCACCCCGCCTTCCGCTCGGGCGCCTACGACACCCAGTTCTGCGAACGCTACGCGGCGGACCTCGTGCGGCCCCCGGATCCCGCCTTCGAGGACGTGGCCCTCATCGCCGCGGCGGTCGAGGCGTACAAGCGGGATCGCGCCGCAGCGGAGGCGTCCGTGGCGCGCGCCGGCTCGGTGGCGGCCAGCCGCTCGAACTGGGCGCGGCTCGGGCGCGCCCGCGCGCTGCGCGGAGGTGGCGCGTGAGCCGCTACGTCGCCCTCCTCGACGGCGGACGGCGCGAGGAGCCGATCGAGGTGAGGCAGACGGCGCCCGGGCAGTTCGAGGTGCGGCTTCGCGGGCGGGTGCACGTCGTCGACGCCTTCAGGCACGACTACGGCACGCTCTCGCTCATCGTGGACACCGCGAGCTACACCGCCATGCTCGACGAGCGCGACTCGCACGTGCGGGTGCGGGTGCGGGACTCGGTGTATCCGATCGAGATCCTCGACGAGAAGAAGCTCCGCATGCGCCGCGCGGCCGGCGGGTTCACGGTCGAGGGCCGGCAGACCCTCGCCGCGCCCATGCCGGGCAGGATCGCGAAGGTGCAGGTGAAGGTCGGCGACGCGGTGCGGGAGGGGCAGGCGCTCCTCGTCGTCGAGGCGATGAAGATGGAGAACGAGCTGCGGAGCCCGAAGGGCGGCCGGGTGGTGGAGGTCCTCGTCACGGAGGGCCAGGTCGTCGAGGGCAACGCGAAGCTCTGCGTCGTGGAGTAGCGAACTCTTCCGCGGGCACGTTGCCCGCGAGCGCGTCGAGGGACCGACATGGCGGACGAGAAGAAGCAGCGCTGGCTCGAGGGCACTTACGGCAAGGCCGTGAAGAAGGGGCCGGAGCGGCGCGCCCGCTTCGAGACGACGAGCGGCATCCCGCAGCAGCCCGTCTACGTCGCGGAGGACGCGCGGCCGGGGCTGGAGGAGCGGCTCGGGCTGCCCGGCGAGTTCCCCTTCACGCGCGGCGTGCAGCCCACCATGTACCGCGGCCGCTTCTGGACCATGCGCCAGTACGCGGGGTTCGGGACCGCGGAGGACTCGAACCGCCGCTACCACTACCTGCTCAAGTCCGGGCAGACCGGCCTCTCCGTCGCGTTCGATCTCCCCACGCAGATGGGCCGCGACTCCGACCACCCGCGCGCGCGGGGCGAGGTCGGCAAGGTCGGCGTCGCGATCGACTCGATCCGCGACATGTCGATCCTCCTCGACCGGATCCCGCTCGGCGAGGTCTCGACCTCGATGACCATCAACGCGACCGCGGGGATCCTGCTCGCGCTCTACCAGGCCATCGGGGAGAAGCAGGGCGTCGCGGCGGCGGACCTCCAGGGCACGATCCAGAACGACATCCTGAAGGAGTACGCGGCGCGCGGGACCTACATCTACCCGCCCGAGCCGTCGCTGCGGCTCATCACCGACATCTTCGCGTACACCGCGAAGGTGATGCCGAAGTGGAACCCGATCTCGATCTCCGGCTACCACATCCGCGAGGCGGGCTCGACGGCGGTGCAGGAGGTGGCGTTCACGCTCGCCGACGGCATCGCCTACGTCGGCGCCGCGGTGAAGGCCGGCCTCGACGTGGACGCGTTCGCCGGCCGGCTGTCGTTCTTCTTCAACGCCCACAACGACCTCCTCGAGGAGGTCGCGAAGTTCCGCGCGGCGCGGCGGCTGTGGGCGCGCATCATGAAGGAGCGCTTCAAGGCGAAGGACCCGCGCTCGATGATGCTGCGCTTCCACACCCAGACCGCGGGCTCGATGCTCACCGCGCAGCAGCCGGACAACAACATCGTGCGCGTCACCCTCCAGGCGCTCGCGGCGGTGCTCGGCGGGACCCAGTCCCTGCACACGAACTCGCGCGACGAGGCGCTCGGGCTCCCCACCGAGGAGTCGGCGCGCATCGCGCTGCGCACGCAGCAGATCATCGCGAACGAGTCGGGCGTCGCCGACGTCATCGACCCGCTCGGCGGGAGCTGGGCCATCGAGGCGCTCACCGACGACATCGAGGGGCGCGCCGAGGAGTACCTCCGCAAGATCGACGACATGGGCGGCATGGTCCACGCGATCTCGCAGGGCTACGTGCAGCGGGAGATCCAGGACGCCGCCTACGCCTGGCAGCGGCAGGTGGAGGCGAAGGAGAAGGTCGTGGTGGGCGTGAACGCGTTCCGCTCCGACGATCCGCCCGTGACCGTCATGAAGGTGGACCCGGCGCTCGAGGCACGGCAGGTCGCGTCGCTCGCGGCGTTCCGGCGGGAGCGGAGCGCCACCGCCGTGAAGCAGGCGCTGGAGGGGGTGCGCACGGCGGCGAAGGGGAGCGAGAACCTCATGCCGCCGATCCTCGCCGCCGTGAAGGCGGAGGCGACGCTCGGCGAGATCTCCGACGCGCTGCGCGAGGTCTTCGGCGAGTACCGGGAGACGGTGGTACTCTAGCCGGCCGGTGAGCGACGGGAACGGGCAGGGGAAGGGGGCGGGGCCGCAGCATCCGACGGACGCGGCG
>NZ_JALCYX010000081.1:0-17955 GCF_022690695.1 Anaeromyxobacter sp. SG17 | reverse complement strand
CCGGGCGCGGCGACGCCGCCGCCCGCGCGGCCGCCGCGCGGTTCCTCGCGCGCGCCAGCCAGACCTCGGCCGGGCCGGCGCTCATGCGTCGCGCGGCGGCGATCGCGGCGCAGCGCGCGGTCGCAGCGGGGACGCTCGGGGCAGAGGAGGCGGAGGAGCTCGGCGCGCTGCTGGAGGCGGCGGGGCGCCTGCGCGCGGACGGCGCGGACGCGCTCCTGCGCCAGGGCGCCTCGGATCCGCTGGCCGCGGTACGGGCGGGGGCGGTGGAGGGGCTCGCCCAGCTCGGGTCACCGGGCGCGGTCGAGCGCGTGGTCGCGGCGCTCGGCGACCCGGAGCCGCGGGTGCGCCTCGTCGCCGCGGATGCGCTCGGCCGGCAGGGGACCCGCGGCGCCGTCGCCCTCGCGAAGGCGGCGACGGCCGGGAGGTTCCGCGAGCCGGAGTGGGCGGACGCCCTCGCGCGCGCCCTCGGGGAGGCGGGCAGCGCGGAGGCGGTGCCCGCGCTCGCGGCGCTCCTCGACGGTCCCGCCGCGGCGAGCGCCGCCGAGGCCCTCGCGAGGAGCGGCGCGCCCGGGGCGGCGGCGCCCCTCGCGGCCTACCTCGCCCGGCCCGACGCTCCGGCGCGAGCGCAGGCGATCGACGCGCTCGCCGCCCTCGGCGCCCGCGACGCGGCGCCCGTCATCGCCGCGCAGCTCACGAACGATCGTCCCGAGGTCCGCGCCGCCGCAGCGCGCGCGCTGGGGAAGCTCGCCTACGAGCCCGCCTCCGGGCGGCTCGAGGCGCTGCGGAGCGACTATTACGGCCGGGTCCGCCGCGCCGCGGTCGAGGCGCTCGCGAAGCTCCCGTCGGGCGCGCCGCGCCCCCGGCCGTAGACCTGGCCTCGCGAACGGCGCGCCCGGCGGTCCGCCGCCGGCGGGCCGGGGACGCAGCTCCACGCTGCCCCGTCAGATCCCGGGCGCCATCGTCGTCGGCAGCACCGGCCTCTGCTGCCCGAACCGCGTCCGGAGCGCGGCGCCGAAGGTGACGAGGGCGGCGGCGATCCAGACGAGCCCGCCGAGGAACGGCACGGCCGTCACCAGCACGACGATCGCGGTGCCGATCGCGAGCTGCAGGACCCACGCGCTGCGCTGCTGCGGGAGCGGGATCGAGCGGCCGACGTGGATGGCGAGGGACGTGAACCCGAGCACCCCGGCCGCGAGGACGAGCAGGGCGAGCACCGCGACGAGCGGGATGCCGATGATGGTCACCACGAGCAGGAGCGCGAGGACCGGCGTCGCGACGAGGCCGAGCAGGCCCGTGAGGATCGACTTCCACGGGCTCGCGAGCATCGCCTCGGCGACGGCGTCGACGCGGCGCGGGAAGAGCGCGACCACGAGGAGCCCGAGCGCGAAGAAGAGGGCGAACTTCGCGAGCACCTGGCCGACGGACCAGAGCACCGACTCGCGGCCGCCGAAGAGGAGGCTCGATCCGAACATCCCGCCGATCCCCGGGAGCCCGGGGACCGAGACGCTCGTCTGGTCGCCCCCGATGGTCGCGTGCGGATCGGGCTTCACGGACCCGCCGACGGCGGTCGCGTTCCGCTCCACCACCGCGCCCGGGCCGAGCTCGACGCTCCCCAGCACGGCCGTCACCTCCCTCGCGGTGGCGCCGGCCTCGAGCTTCACGCCGCCGAGCACCGCGACGACGTTGCGCGCGGTCGAGCCCGGCTCGAGGCGCACGTTCCCGCGGATGGCGACGACGTCGCGGACCTCCTCGCCCGGGTGGATCGTGACGTCGCCGTTCTCGACGCGGTCGCGGGCGTCCTGCCCGGTCTCGCGCCCGTCGTCCCACTCGCGCCTGGCGTCGCGGATGGCGCGCTCGGCCGTGCGGCGCGCCTCCGCGCCGATGCCGGCGAAGCCGCCGAGGGGCTGCGCGCGCACCACCACGACGCCGCCCTGCAGCTCCGCCGCGAGCCCGGCCTGATCGAGCACCGCCCGCAGCGCCTCCTCCACCGGCGTCGCGTTGAACACCCCGGACACCTCGCCGCGGACGCCCGGCGGGATGACGATGGAGAGGCCACCCGCGGCGGCGACCTGCCGGAGCGCGTCGTCGACGTCGGTCTCCTCGAACTCGCCCGTGAAGCGCTTCCCGCTGGGCTTCTCGAACCCCACGAGCGTGGGCTGCCGCGCGACGGGGCCGCTCGACGGCGCGACCACGACCGTGTTGCGCCGGCGCGACGCCTCGAGGAGCGTGCCGCTCAGGGCGGCGCGCAGCGCGTCCTCGACCGGCACGTCGCGGAGCTTCAGGACGAGCTGGATGTTGCCGGTCCGACCCGTGTTGAGGACGAGGTTCCAGCCCGCCGCGTCGGCGATCTTCTCGAGCGCGTCGTCGAGGGAGACCGTGTCCGAGATCGTGACGTGCTTGCCGGACGGCTCGGCGGGCCACTCGCCGACGAGCGGATCGGCGGCGCCGGTCGGCGGCGGGAGCGCGGGGAGGGGCGGAGTGGGGCGTGCCGACGGACGGGCCGGGGGCCTCGGCGGCGCGCCGGGACGGGCCGGCGCGGGCGGCGCCGGGAGCTCGGCGCCGGGGCGGGCGGCGGCCGGCGGGGGAGGCGCGGAGGGCGTCTCCGGGGAGGGCTGGAAGACCAGGGCGGCGAGCAGGAGCGCGAGCATGGGGGTCTCCATCAGGCGACCTCGGCCCGCGCCTCGGGCGCGGGCATCAGGCGCGCGAGGGCGACGAGGAGGGGGATCGCGACGACGGCCGCGACGAGGATGATCTGCAGGCGGAAGACGCCGACGAGCGCCGGGAGGAACCCGGCGCCGACGCGGACGGCGAGCGCGACGTCACCGAGCCGCTCGGCGACGCCGGAGACGGAGGGCGCCCAGGCCCGGGCGCCGGCCGCGACGAACGCGACGATCGTCGCGAGGGCGACGCCGGCGAGGATGCCGAGCGCCCAGCGCCGCTCGCGGGCGGCGGCGCGCTCGGCCGCGTCGATGCGGGCGAGGACGCCCACCGTGAAGTCGGCGGGGAGCGGGGGGACCTCGAGGTCCTCGAGCGCGATCGCGAGCATCCGGTACGACTCGACCGCCGCCTGGCACTCGGGGCACTCCGCCACGTGCCGCTCGACCGAGGCCGTCTCGGGCTCGAGCAGCGCGCCGTCGACCATCCGCTGGGCCTGGGCGTCCGTGAGGTGTCCGTCGAAGAGGCTCATCGCAGGTTCTCCGCGCCCGGCTCCGCGAGCGCTTCCTTGAGGCGGGCGCGCGCGCGGTGGAGCCAGGTCATCACGGTGCCGAGGGGGACGTCGAGCGTGGCCGCGATCTCCTTGTAGGAGAGGTGCTCGACGTGGAAGAGGTGCACGACCTCGCGGTAGTTCTGGGGCAGCGCCGCGACCGCCGCCTCGAGCGCGCCCGCGAGCTGGCGCCGCTCGAGGGCGTCGTCGGCACGGACGGCGGCCGGATCGGCGAGCTCGCGCGGCGCGCCCTCGTCCGGCTCGGCGTCGAGCTCGACGCGCTGGGTGTCCGGCAGGCGCCGGCGCAGGACGTCGAGGCAGTGGTTGCGCGCGATGCGGAGCACCCACGGGACGAACGGCTGGGCGGGGTCATAGGTGGAGAGCGCCGCGTAGGCGCGCGCGAAGGCCTCCTGGGCGGCGTCGCGCGCCTCCTCGGGCTCGCGCAGCAGGCGGAAGCAGAGCCCGTACACGGCGCGCTTGTGCGCGTCGACGAGCTGGCCGAAGGCCTTGCGGTCGCCCTTCGCGGCCGAGCGCGTCAGGGCGGCCTCGCCGGTCACCACCGGTGGCGCCAACGAGCGCTCCTCCACCTGCCACGAGAGGGCGAAACCTAGATCGGCGAGCGCCGCGGCCGCAATCATGAAGAACCCTACGGATCGCGCGGGTTTCTATTTCGCGCAGGCCCGCCCGGGCGGGTGGTGGGCGCGCCTCCGGGCGGCCCCCCAGTAAACCTCAGTCGATCCGGACGCTTGCGTTCAGACGAGCCCGAGCGCTCGCTCTCCGAGCAGGATCGCGAAGGACACGGTGAGCGTCGCGGCCGTGACCAGCGCGCCGATCCGGAAGAAGCGCCAGAAGCCGATGCCCGCCCGGGAGCCCGCCAGCTCCAGGACGATCAGGTTCGCGACCGACCCGAGCACCGTCAGGTTGCCGGCGAGCGTGGCCGCGAGGGCGGTCGCGAGCCACGCCAGGCGCGGCTCGGCGAGCCGCGGGATCCACTCGCCCGCGAGCAGCACGAACGGGACGTTCGAGACGACCTGCGACGCCCCGACCGTGAAGAGCGAGAACACGGCCGACTGCCGGACGGCGTCATGGCCGAGCGCGGGGACGATGAGGTCGAACATCCGCGACGCGATGCCCGCCTTCCCGATCCCGGCCACCACGACGAAGAGCCCCGCGAAGAACACGAGCAGCGGCCAGTCGACGCGCTGGAGCGCCTCGCGCGGCGCGCGCCCGGCGACGGCCATGCAGAGCGCGGCGGCGAAGAGCGCGGTCCACGCGAGGGGGAAGCCCGCCAGGAAGCCCGCCACCGCGAGGGCGGTGGCGAGGAGGGCGCGGGCGAGGAGCGGCCGGTCGAGCTCGGGGGCCGCGACCCGGGTCGGCGCGAGCACGCGGCGCGGCAGGTCCTCGCGGAAGACGCGCTGGAGGACGAGCGCGACGACGACGAGCGACGCGAGCGCCGGGAGCGCGAGCGCGGCGGCGAAGCGGGCGTAGGAGATCCCCGACAGCGTCCCGACGATCATGTTCTGCGGGTTGCCGGTCAGGGTCGCGACCGAGCCCGCGTTCGAGCCGAAGGCGAGCGCGAGCAGGTACGGCAAGGGCGGGAGCTCGGCGTCCTCCACGACCGACAGCACGATGGGCGTGACCATCACGCACACCGTGTCGTTCACGAGCAGCGCCGAGAGGGTCCCCGCGGCGAAGACGACCGCCCACAGGAGCGACCTCGGCGTGCGGACCGCGCCGAGGATCCGGAAGCTCGTCCAGCGGAAGAAGCGCGCCTCCGCGAGGTACGCCGAGAGGAGCATCATCCCGAGCAGCAGGCCGAGGGTGTCCCCGTTCACCGCGCCGCCCGCCTCGCCGGGCGTCAGGACGCCGGAGGCGACCATCAGCACGGCACCGAGCAGCGCCGCGGCCGGCCGATCGAGCGACAGGAACGGCAGGCGACCCGCGGCGACCGCCACGTACGTCACGGAGAACACGGCGACGGCGGCGACCACGGCACGTACTTACCACGGGAGTCCCCCGCCGGGTCGAGGCGAGGCCCCGCGCGAACTCGCTCGGCGCGCCACGCAAGGGCTACATTGCTGCCGTGCCCCCCGATCTCCCGATCGTCCTGGACGGCAGCACCGGCGAGGGCGGCGGCCAGATCCTCCGCACCGCGCTCTCGGTCTCCGCGATCACCGGGAAGCCGTTCGCGATCGATCGGATCCGGGCGAACCGCGAGAAGCCGGGCCTCCGCCCGCAGCACCGCGAGGCCGCCCGGGCGGTCGCGCGCCTGTGCGACGCGCGGCTCGCCGGCGACGAGGTCGGCTCGGAGCGGCTCGAGTTCCACCCGCGGCGGCCGGTGCAGGCGGGCGACTGGGCGTTCGACATCGGCACCGCCGGCTCGACTCCGCTCCTCTTCCAGACCGTGTGCTGGCCGCTCGCGCTCGCGGGCAAGAGCTCGACGCTCACGCTCCGCGGCGGCACGCACCAGGACCACGCGCCGAGCTTCCACTACCTCGCGCTCGTGTGGGCGCCGGCCGTCGCGCGGCTCGGGTTCCGGTTCGAGCTCGCGCTCCAGGCCGCGGGGTTCTACCCGGAGGGCGGCGGCGAGTTCACCGCGCGGGTGGAGCCGGCCCACCCGATGCCCCCGCTCGACCTGCGTCACCGCGGGACCCTGCAGGACGTCGAGGTCGTCTCGATGGTCTGCGGCCTCGGGTTCGACGTCGCCGAGCGGCAGGCGGCGCGCGCGCTGCGGCTCCTGCGCGAGGCGGGCATCGCCGCGCAGGCGGAGCGGGTGCCCATGCCTTCGCGCGCGTCGCGCGGGGGCCACGTGCTCGTCGTCTCCACCTTCCAGCGCGCCCGGGCCGGCCACGGGGCGGTGAGCGCGCGCGAGCGCTCCCCGGAGCAGATCGCCGAGGAGGCGGTGGGCGGCTTCCGCGCGTACCTCACGGGCGGGGCCGCCGTGGACCGCCACCTCGGGGATCAGCTCCTCCTGCCCGCGGCGCTCCTCGCCGCCGGGCTCGTACCGTCGCCGCCGGGCATCGTCCCGGTCACGCGCTACACCGTGGACGGAGTGACGAAGCACCTCACCACGAACGCCGCGATCATCCGGCGCTTCCTCGACGTCGAGATCGCCATCGTCGAGGGTCAGGAGGGGGAGGGCGAGGTGCGGGTGCAGCCCGCCGGCGGCGCGGCCGAGGTCGTGCCCCTCACCTCGGGGTAGCGCGAGCCCCGGCGCACCTCACGCGGGCAGCGCCTCGGTCACTCGCGCGCGGTCGCCGCGGCCCGCGACGGCGAGGCCGAGCGCGATCGCCGCCGCCCCGACCCAGCCCATGGGCCCGAGCCGCTCGCCGAGCACGCCCACGCCCAGGACCGCGGCGGTGAGGGGCTCCGCGAGCGTGAGCGTCACCACGGTGGGCACGGCCAGCCGGCGCAGTCCCTTGCCGTAGAGCCAGTACGCGAGGCCCACGGTGAGCACGCCGAGGTGCAGCGCCATCGCGCTCCCCCGCGGGCTGGCGAGCCAGGCCATCGGCTCGCGCGAGAGGAGCGGCGCCATGAGCAGCGCCCCCACCCCGAAGACCCCGGCCATCGCCTGCGCGGGGTCGAGGCCGGCGTCCATCGCGTGCTTCGCGGCCTGCGCGTAGACGGCGTAGCTGAGGCCGGCGCCCAGCATGAGGCAGAGCCCCACCGCGTCCGGAGGCGCGCCGTCCGCCGCGCCGTGGGCGGCGAGCAGCGCGGCCCCGCCGACGGTGAGCCCGGTCCCGAGCACCCACGCGCGCGAGAGCGCGCCGGCCCTTCGCGTCACGTGGAAGAGCCCCGCGAACACCGGGCCGCTCCCGATGCCCACGATCGTCCCCAGCGTCACGCCCGTGCGGCGAAGGCCCGCGAACCAGGCCAGCTGGTACGCGGCGACCGCGACCCCGCCGATCGCGAGGGCCGCGGCGTGCGACCGCCACCGCGGGCGCCGCGCCGATCCTCCCGCGAGGGCGACGGCGGCGAGCACGACCGCGCCGATGGCGAGCCGCACAGCTCCGACCCCGAGCGGCGTCGTGCCGCGGGGCCCCAGCGCCTGCGCGGTCCCCGTCGTGCCGAAGAGCGCGGCCGCCGAGAGGACCGCGAGCGCAGCGCCGAGCTGAGCCGCCCCCTGGCGATCCGGCCGCGTCACAGCCACCGCTTCCGGCGAAAGATCGCCCACAGCGCGAGCGGGGTCGCGGCGACGAGCACGAGCACGAGCGGCGCCGCGACCCGCGGCGGGATGATCTGCAGGTTCATCCCGAAGAAGCCGGCGACGAAGTTGAGCGGGAGGAAGATGGTCGCGACGAGGGTGAGGCGGGCGGTGAGCGCCGAGAGCCGGTTGTTGGTGCGCGACAGGTAGGCCTCCATCGTGGAGGCGAGGAGATCGCGGCCGGTGTCCACCTCCTCCGCGAGCCGCACGGCGTGATCGACCACGTCGCGGAAGTAGACCGCCGTCCCGTCCCGCACGAACGGCTGGCCCGGGCGGGCGAGCGCGGCGAACACCTCGCGCTGGGGCGCGAGGCGGCGGCGGAGGTGCCCGTGCGCCCGGCGCGCGGCGACGATCCGCGGCAGCACGTCCTCGTCCATCGCGCCGCCGTCGGGCTCGGACGTCAGGTCCGCGAGCGCCTCGACCTCCTCGGTGAGCGCGTCCACGAGCGCGAAGTGCACGTCCGTGACGGCGTCGTGCACGAGGTAGAGGGCGAAGTCCGGCCCGCGCTCGAGCAGCGCCGGCTCGCCGGCGCAGCGGGCGAACACCTTGTCCACCTCGGCGATGGGGACCGCGTGGACCGTCACGAGCGCGTCCGCGGTGAGGAACGCGTGCAGCTCGTGGGAGAGGACCTCGCTCTCGTCGGCCGAGGGGATGACCCGGTGGACGACGCAGAAGAGGCTGCCGGGGAAGGGCTCGTACTTGGGCCGCTGATCCTCGTGCGCGCAGTCCTCCAGGGCGAGCGGGTGGAACCCGAACGTCTCGCCCAGGAAGGCGAGCGTCTCGGGGTCCGGCCCGGCGTCGATCCACAGCCGCGCGCCCGGCTCGACGAGCTCGCGCCCGCCGGCCCGCACGCGTCCTTCGTCCCACCGCAGCACCCGCACGCGCTCGCCTCCCCGCGCTGGCCACGGCCCGCGCACCGGGCGCAGCCTAGCATCCCATGGCGGGCCGCCGCGCGATGGTGTAAGCGAGGCGCTCGTGCGCCGGCTCCTCTCGACCCTCGCCACCCTCGTCGTCGCCGCGGCGCTCGGCTGTGCCGGCGGCCGGGCGGCCCGTGCCACCCGGGCCGACGCGCCGGACGCCGCGCTCCGCGCGTTCGCCACGGCGCTCGCCGGCGGTCGGTTCGAGGCGGCGCACGCGCTCCTCTCCGCCCGCTGGCGCCAGGCGTACACGCCGCGCCGCCTCGCCCAGGACCTCGCCGGCGCGGGGCCGGCCGGGCGCGAGGCGGCGGCGCGCGCCCTCTCGGCGCTCGACGCGGGGTCGCCACTCGTCCGGGAAGGCAGGGTGGCCCGGCTCCCGCTCGGGGGGGATCACGCCGCGGTGGTGGTCCTGGAGGACGGGGGCTGGAAGGTCGACGCGCTGGAGTGACGGAGCGGCGCCACGCGGCGTTGAGAAGCCCTCGGGTGGCGGCTATAAAGGCGCTCCCATGCCGCTCGACCCCAAGACCGCCCTCGACGCCCTCCGCAAGGTGATGGACCCCGAGCTTCACCGCGACCTCGTGTCGCTCGGGATGGTGAAGGACGTCGCGGTGGAGGGCGACGCCGTGCGGCTCAAGGTGGAGCTCACCACGCCGGCCTGCCCGCTCAAGGACACCATCGGGCGCGACGTGAAGGCGGCGCTCGAGGGCGCGGGCTTCCGCCGCGTGGAGCTGTCCTGGGGCGCCCAGGTCCGCTCCGCGCCGGGGGTCTCCCAGGCGCAGCTCACGCCGGGCGTGAAGAACATCATCCTGGTCGGGGCGGGGAAGGGGGGCGTCGGCAAGAGCACGGTGGCGGTGAACGTCGCCGCCGGCCTCGCCCGCACCGGCGCCAAGGTCGGCATCCTCGACGCGGACATCTACGGTCCGTCGATCCCGATCCTCACCGGCGTCACCGAGCGCCCCACCTCGAAGGACGGCCAGCGGCTCGAGCCGCTCACGGCGCACGGCATGAAGGTGATGTCGATCGGGTTCCTCATCGACCCCGACCAGGCGCTCATCTGGCGCGGACCGATGGTGACCGGCGCGCTCATCCAGCTCCTGCGCGACGTGAACTGGGGCGAGCTCGACTACCTCGTGCTGGACCTCCCGCCGGGCACCGGCGACATCCCGCTCACGCTGGCGCAGAACATCCGCGCGGCGGGCGTCGTGCTCGTCTCGACGCCGCAGGACCTCGCGCTCGCGGACGTCATCCGCGCGAAGCTCATGTTCGACAAGGTCTCGATCCCCGTGCTCGGGCTCGTCGAGAACATGTCCGCCTTCGTCTGCCCGCACTGCCGCACCGAGACCGCCATCTTCGACAAGGGCGGCGCGCGGACGGCGGCGGAGAAGATGGGCATCCGCTTCCTCGGCGACGTGCCGATCGACCTCGCCATCCGCGAGGGCGGCGACAAGGGCGTGCCGATCGTCGTCGGCCAGCCCGACAGCCCGCAGGCGGAGGCGTTCCTCGCCGTCGCGAAGAACGTCGCGGGCGCGGTGAGCACGCAGATCCTGAAGGCGCCGCGCCTGCCGGTCATCGGCGCGCAGCAGCGCGCCTGAAGAGGCCCCCATGGAGCGACCGCCGCCGCAGGGTGAAGACGAGGGTTTCGCGCCCGACGACCTCGAGCTCGAGGCGGGCGGCGACGCCGCCGGCTCGCGCGGGCTCATCCCGGAGGCGGTGAAGAAGGCCATCCTCGCGGGCGTCGGCGCCGTCTTCATGACGGAGGAGGGGGCGCGGCGGCTCGCGCGCGACTGGAAGCTGCCGAAGGACGTGATCGCCTTCGTCGGGAACCAGGCCCACGCCGCGAAGGACGAGATCCTCCGCGCCGTGAGCGACGAGATCCGCGGCTTCCTGCAGTCCGAGGCGCTGCGCCGGGAGTTCCTGAACGCGCTCGCCGACCGCACCATCGAGGTGAAGATGGAGATCCGCGTCCGGCCCGACGCGGAAGGCGCGCCGCGCGCGGAGGTGAAGACCGCCGCGACGAGGGGCAAGCGGGCGCGGCGCAAGGCCAAGCGGTGAAGCGCGCGGCGCGGCTCGTCGCGCTCCTCGGCGCGCTGGCCGTCGGGGTGTTCCTCTTCTCGTCGTCACCGCGCGACGTGGTCCTCGTCTACGACCTGGGGGACGCCCCCGGGACGACCGCCCTCGAGGTCGACCTCCGGCGCGGCGACGCGCTCGTGCGCCACGCCGAGTTCCGCGTGAGCGGCCCCGAGCGGCAGGTCCGCCATGCCCTGCGGCTCCCGCGGGGAGCGTACGCGCTCGCCTGGCGCGCCACCGGCCCGGCGGGGGCACGTTCCGGCGAGCGCACGCTCGACGTCGAGGAGGAGGGCACGATCGTCCTCCCCCTGGGGCGATAGCGGGGCCGTCGTCGCCGCGTGCCGGGGCGCGCGGGCCTGCCCAGGTTGGTGGAGATGATCGACCTGCACTTCGTCGCGGACGGGCTCGCGCTGGGTGCGCACTTCCCGATGGGGGCCGCCGCCCGGCTCGCCCAGGAGCACGGGATCACCCAGGTCGTCGACGTCCGCGTGGAGGCGTGCGACGACGAGGCGGTCCTCGCGCTCCACGGCATCCGGCTCCTGCACCTCCCGACCCAGGACACGCGCGCCATCTCGCAGCGCATGATCCGGGACGGCGTGGCCTTCGTGACGGGCGCGCTCGCGCGCGGCGAGCGCGTCCTCATACACTGTCAGTACGGCATCGGCCGGAGCGCGCTGCTCGCCCTGTGCGTGCTGGTGGCCCGCGGGCACCCGCCGCTCGAGGCGCTCTCGCGCGCCAAGGACGCCCGGCCGGTGATCTCGCCCAGCCCGGAGCAGCTCGAGGCGTTCCTGGCCTTCTGCGAGTGGCACCGCGACGCGCACGACGCGGACTTTCCGGTACCCACCTTCGACGAGCTCGCGGCGATCGCCTACCGGCACCTCCGCGCCGACGCCTCGCGCGAGGAGGCGCGCGCCGCGTCCTCGCGCGCGGGGTAGCGGTGCTGTTCTTCGGGAACCGCTCGCGGACGGCGCACCCAGGCCGCCCGCGCCCGTGACGCGCTGCGCGGCGGACGGTTCCCGCCGTCCTGACGGGACGGTCGGAGCGGCGCCCACCCGCGGAACACGCCTGGACCGGGCGGTTTTCTTGCCGGCGCGCCCCGCCTGAGGCCTCGCCTCCACCAGCCCATTCGGAACACGCTCGGCCCGCTCATCCACAAGACGGCGGGACCGCCTCCTGGACGGCGGCCTGCACCACGGAGGGACGCATGGCCATCGAGCGAATCGCGGTCATCGGGGCAGGGCAGATGGGGTCGGGCATCGCGCAGGTGGCGGCGCAGGCGGGGCTCTCCGTCGTGCTCGGCGACGCCGCGCCGGAGCTGGCCCGCAAGGCGGTGGAGAAGCTCGGGGGGACGCTCGGCAAGCTCGTCGAGAAGGGGAAGATCGCGGTCGCCGACCGGGACGCGATCCTCGGCCGCATCAAGCCCGCCGCCAGCCTCGAGGACTGCGCCGGGGCGGATCTCGCCATCGAGGCGATCGTCGAGAACCAGGGCGTGAAGACGGAGCTCTTCCGCAAGCTCGACGCGCTCCTGCCGCCGCACGCGATCCTCGCCTCGAACACGAGCTCCATCTCGATCACCGCGCTCGCCGCGGCGACGAAGCGCCCCGGCCAGTTCATCGGCATGCACTTCATGAACCCGCCGCCGGTGATGCAGCTCATCGAGATCATCCGCGGGCTCCAGACCTCCGACGAGACCTACGCCACGGTCGTGGCGCTCGCGAAGAAGCTCGGCAAGACGACCGTCACGTCCAAGGACGCGCCCGGCTTCATCGTGAACCGGATCCTCATCCCGCTCCTCAACGAGGCGTGCTTCGCCCTGCAGGAGGGGCTCGCGTCGCCCGAGGACATCGACACCGGCGTGAAGCTGGGGCTCAATCACCCGATGGGCCCGCTCACGCTCGCCGACTTCATCGGCCTCGACACCTGCCTCTACATCGCCGAGGTGCTGCACCGGGAGCTCGGCGACGACAAGTACCGGCCCGCGCCGCTGCTCCGCCAGTACGTCGCGGCGGGGTGGTACGGCCGCAAGTCCGGTCGCGGCTTCTACCGCTACGACGCCTGACGCACTGCCGCCCGCGGCCGCTGGAGACGACCATGACCTACGAGAACCTCCTGTGGGACGTGCAGGACGGCATCGGCACGCTGACGTTCAACCGGCCGAAGGTCCTGAACGCGATGAGCACCCGGACGATCGAGGAGCTCGCGGACGTCGTGCGCGCGGTCGAGGCGGACGCGGGGGTGCGGGCGATCGTGCTGACGGGGGCGGGCGACAAGGCGTTCATCGCCGGCGCCGACATCGCGGCCATGTCTGCGATGGGGCCCATCGAGGCGCGGCGCTTCGCGGAGTCGGCGCACGACGTGCTCGAGCGGCTCGAGCGGCTGCCGATCCCGACCGTCGCCGCGGTGAACGGCTACGCGCTCGGCGGCGGCTGCGAGGTCACGCTCGCGTGCGACCTGGTCTACGCGAGCGACCGGGCGCGCTTCGGCCAGCCGGAGGTGAACCTCGGGCTCATCCCGGGCTTCGGCGGGACGCAGCGGCTCGCGCGGCGCGTGGGCGTGATGCGCGCCCTCGAGATCGTCCTCACCGGCGATCAGCTCGACGCCGCCCAGGCGAAGGCGATCGGCCTCGTCCTCGACGTCGTCCCGGCGGCGGACCTGCTCGCGCACGCCCGCGAGAAGGCGCGGAAGATCGCGGCGAAGGGGCCGGTGGCCGTCGGTCAGGCGAAGCGGGTGCTCCGGCGGGGCGCAGAGCCGGATCTCGGCACCGCGAACGAGCTCGAGCGGCAGGCCTTCGCGGCGCTCTTCGGGAGCGCGGACGCGAAGGAGGGCATGCGGGCCTTCATGGAGAAGCGCCCCGCGCAGTGGACCGGCGCCTGAGACGCGCGCGCCCCGCCGTGAAGGAGCGCCGCGCGGGACCGGCTCAGCCCGCGCGGGCGGTGGGATCCTCGTCGAGCTCGATGAGGTGTCCGGTCCGCTCGCGCTTCACCCGCAGGTAACCGATGTTGTGCGGGTTCGCCGGCGAGGGCAGCTGGATGCGGCCGCGGACGGCGATGTTCGCCTCCTGCAGGCCCGCGACCTTGAGCGGGTTGTTCGTCACGAGCTCGACCGAGCGGACGCCCAGGAGCCGCAGCATCTCCGCGGCGACTCCGTAGGTCCGCAGGTCGTCCGGGAAGCCGAGGAGCCGGTTCGCCTCGTACGTGTCGTGGCCCTGCGCCTGGAGCGCGTAGGCGCGGATCTTGTTCCCGAGCCCGATGCCGCGGCCCTCCTGGCGGAGGTAGAGGAGCACGCCGCGGCCGCGCTCGGCGATGAGATCCAGCGCGCGATCGAGCTGGGCGCGGCAGTCGCACTTGAGCGACCCGAGCACCTCGCTCGTGAGGCACTCGGAGTGAATCCGCACCGGGACGTTCTCGCCGCCGACGTCGCCCATGACCATCGCGACGTGCTCGGCGCCGCTCTGCGGTTCCCGGAACACCACCGTGCGAAAGAGCCCGCGATGGGTGGGGAGGGGGGCTTCGGCGTAGATGAAGACGCTCTCGCTGCGCTGCGTGCGGCCCTTCACCGCCACCACGTTGCCCATGTCTTTCGGCACCTCCGCGTGTCCCGAGGCGACGGGATCCCGCGTCGAATAATCCCGTACGGTGACGCCGGTCAAGACCAACTCCGGCCCGTCGTGGGGCCGTCACGAGAGACCGGGTGTGCGTTGACACGGCGCGCGCGCGCCGTTAGACGAGCCTCGAATGGGCGCAGACCTCTCATCCGGAGACCTCGCGCGCGCGACCGGCAACACGGTCCGCACGATCCGGTTCTACGAGGAGGAGGGTCTGCTCAAGCCGTCGGTGGTGAGCGACGGCGGCCACCGCCGCTACACCGAGGACGATCTCGAGCGGCTCCGGCTCATCACCGATCTGCGCGAGCTCGGGCTGTCGCTCTGCGAGATCCGCTCGATCCTCGAGCTGCGGACCGGCTGCCACAGCGCGGCCGAGTTCGCCATCCGGTTCCAGTCCGTCCTGGCCGGCCACCTCGAGCAGGCCCAGCGTCGCCTCGAGCGGCTCCGGCGCGTGAAGCGCGAGCTCCTCGACGCGCTCTCGACGATCCAGGAGCGGCTGTCGTCCGCGGGCGTCGAGCAGTGCCCGTGCGCGGTGGCCGAGGAGGCCGGGGCGCCGCGGATCGTGCGCGTGCTGGCGCGCCAGCAGGGCTGCTGCGGGCACCATCCGTACCCGCCGGTCGCCGCCGAGCAGGCGGAGCATGCCCGCGCGGCCGTTCCGCCGGCCGTCGTCCGCAAGACCTCGGGGACCTGAGGCGGAGACCCGCTGATCTGGCTCGCCACGGCGTGACGGGACCCGATCGGACGGCTCCGCGCTAGCGCGGGGCCGGCGGCGGCCCGCTTCCGCTCGACCGCATCCGCGTCGGCGGCTTCGTCGAACCCGCTCGCGGCGAGGAGCGCGCGGTCTCGGGATCAGGCGCAACTGGAAGGCGGGGGAGACCGGAAAGGCGCGGGGCAGCGCGCCCAAGACCCGAAGTGAGCCCAGACTCGAGCGTGTCCGGGACCGTCCGGCCGGCCGCCCGCCTAGTTACCATAATCTACATTATCGGACTCAAGGTGGGCCCCTCGGACTCCTTGCCGCTGCCTGCTCTGCCGCTCACGAGCGCTCCAATCCGGTACGATCGGACCCCCTCGCTGGGCCTCGCCGGCACGGCTCTCCACCCCGGTTACCAGCGAGGCTATCGACCATGGCCGAACGGTTCCGAATCCCTGCTCCCCCTCGGCTGTCCGACGCGGCGGCGCTGAGCGTGGCGGCCGGACTCCCGCTCCTGGTCTTCTCCCTGGAGTGGTCGCTCCGCGAGCTGTTCATCGGTGTTCCGTACGTCCTCTTCACGCTCGCGGTGGTGCTCGCTGCATGGGCCGGCGGGCTCGTCGGCGGGCTCGTCGCCGTGGCGCTCTCGGCCGCGCTCGGGTACGCGTTCGTGTCCGGCGGCGCGCCCGCCGTGGCGCCCGCGAGCGCGCACCTGGGCGTCGCCTGGTTCGTCCCGACCGCCCTGGTGATCGCCGCCATCGGCTCGGCCGCGCGCGCCGGGTTCCGCGAGCGCGAGCGGGCCGCCGAGACGCTCCGGCAGAGCGAGGCGCGAGAGCGCGCGCGGGCGGCGGAGGTGCAGGCCATCATGGACGCGGTCCCGGCCGTCGTCCTCATCGCCCACGACCCCGAGGCGCGGCAGATGACCGGGAGCCGCGCCGCGTACGAGCTCCTCCGGATGGCGCCCGGCGGCAACGTGTCCAAGACCGGCGACCGGCCGCCGCCCCATTTCCGCGTGCTGAAGGACGGGCGCGAGGTCCCGCCCCAGGAGCTGCCCACGCAGGCGGCGGCCCGCACCGGAGCGAGGGCGCGGGACATCGAGCTCGAGATCGCGTTCGAGGACGGGACGCGTCGCACGATCCTGGGGAACGCGGAGCCGATCTTCGACGACCTGGGCCGGCTCCGCGGTTCCGTCTCGGCGTTCATCGACGTGACCAAGCTCTCCGAGGCGGTCCGCACACGAGATTCGTTCCTGGCGATGGCGTCGCACGAGCTGAAGACCCCGATCACCTCGCTCCAGCTCCAGGTCGAGTCGCTCCTGCGCGCCCGTGCGGGCGTCGCCGCGCCGCTCGCGAAGACGGCCGACTCCATCCGGCGGCAGGTCGTCCGGCTCACCGCGCTCGTGGACACGCTCCTCGACGTGTCGCGCCTGAACGAGGCGCGGCTCCAGCTGGAGCTCGAGCCGGTGGATCTCTCGGCGGTCGCGCGCGAGGTCGTCTCCCGGCTCGGCGGCGACGCGGAGCTGGCGCCCTCGCGCATCCACGTCGAGGCGGCCGGGGACGTCTCCGGGCGCTGGGACCGGCTGCGGCTCGAGCAGGTGGCGACGAACCTCGTCTCGAACGCGCTCAAGTACGGCGAAGGAAGGCCCGTGTCGGTCCGCGTCGAGTCCGACGGCCGCCTCGCCCGGCTCGTGGTGGCCGACCAGGGGATGGGGATCCCTCGCGGAGAGCAGCAGCGCATCTTCGAGCGGTTCGAGCGCGGGCGCGCCACCCGCGGGTACGGCGGCTTCGGCCTCGGGCTCTGGATCACGCGCGAGATCGTCGGCGCGCTCGGTGGACGCATCGAGGTGGAGAGCGTCCCGGGCGCGGGGGCGACGTTCCGCGTCGAGCTGCCCGTCGCGGGGCCGCCCGACGCCACGCCCCGCGAGCCTGCCGGGCCCGCCTAGTTCAAGCCCCCGGCTCCCGGAGGTTGTCGGCGATGGCCAGCTCCGGGCCCTCGTGCGCGAACTCGGAGCTCTCGTCGCTGAGCGTGCGGGAGGCGAACTTCCACCCCGCGCCGGCGCGGACCTCGTCGGCCGTGATCGACAGGTAGGCGTCTCCGTCGACGACCTCGGCCACGAGCTCGAGCGGCACGGAGTAGTCCTTCATCAAGGCGCCCTTCTCCACGAGGATGCTCCGGTCCTCGAGCCGGATGATCGTGCCGAGCACCTCGCCGCCGCGCGCGCGCACCTTCATGTTCTCGCTCAAGTCTCCCGTGTGGACCATGTCGCCCCTCCCGCGTCCGAGCACGTCCGACCCGACCACAGGATACCGCCGCGCACGATCGTGGGCGCTGCGCGCGGCCGCCCGCCCGGCCGGCGCTCCGTGCTGGCGCAAGGCAGCGGACCGGCCGCGCGATCGCTCACCCTGCGCGAACGACCGCGACCGAGCCTTCGGCCTTCCGCTGGATCTCGATGCGCGCCGGGATGCGCCGCCTGAGCTCCGGGACGTGCGAGATGACGCCGACCACCCGGCCGCTCTTGCGCAGGTCCTCGAGCGTCCGGACCGCGTCGTCGAGCGTGTCCTCGTCGAGCGCGCCGAAGCCCTCGTCCACGAAGAGCGCGTCGAGGCGCAGGCCGCCCGAGCGGCGGAGGACCACGTCGGAGAGCCCGAGCGCCAGCGCGAGGCTCGCGAGGAAGCTCTCGCCGCCCGAGAGCGCCCCCACCGGGCGATCGGTCACGCCCGTCCAGGCGTCCTCCACCACGAGCGCGAGCCCCGAGGCCTGGTTCTTGCGCGCGACGGCGGTGTCGTGGCGCAGCCGGAACCGCCCGCGCGACATCTGGAGCAGCCGCCGGCTGGCGGCCTCGGCGACCTCCTCGAGCCGCGCCGCGAGCACGAACCGCTGCAGGCTCATGTTGAGGGCATTGTGCCCGCGGGCGACCTCGGCGACCTTGCCCGCCACCGCGAGCTCGCGGGCGACCACCGCCGCCCGCGCGTCGAGCTCCCCCACGCGCGCCTCGAGCGCGCGCAGGCGCTCCAGGTCCTTCTCGAGCCGGACGCCCTCGTCGCGCGCGAGCCGCGCCGCGCCGGCGGCGGTCGAGCGCGCCGCCTCGAGCGCCGCGAGCTCGGGCGCCGCCGTCCCGGCGAGCTCGGCCGCGAGCCTCCGGACCCGCTCGTCCGCCGCCTTCGAGGCGACCACGCGCGCCTCGATCGAGGCCTCCAGCGCGGCGCGCTCCGCGCCGCCGAGGAGCGCCGCCTCGCACGCGGCGAGCCCGTCGAAGCCCTCCCCCGCGCA
>NZ_JALCYX010000080.1:0-18049 GCF_022690695.1 Anaeromyxobacter sp. SG17 | reverse complement strand
ACTTCCGGCCGCCGGCGGCGGCGGGAGCGGCGCGGGGCCGGCGCGCGGTGGCGGCGGCGCGCCGCGGGCGAGGGCCTCGAGCCGCGCCACGAGCTCCGACACCTGCGCGCCCGGGGCGAGGAACACGCCCGCGAGGAGGGCCACCTCGAGCGCGTAGCGCGGCTGCTCGGCGAGCTTCACGTCCACGACGGCGCGCTGGGCGAGATCGAACAGCCGCGTGAGCTGCGCCGCGTCCACGGCCGCGCCCTGGGCGCGGATCTCCGCGAGCTCGCCGTCCGGGAGGTCCATCGGCGCCGACGGGACGAGCTTCGCGACCACCACGTTCCGCAGGTGCCGCACGATCTCCTCGGCGACGCGCTTCATCTCGAGGCCGCGCGCGTGGAGCGCCTCGAGCTCGACGAGCATCGCGCCGCCGTCGCGCCGGACGAGCGCGCCGCAGATCCGAGAGACGGCCGCCGCGTCGACGGCGCCGAGCGCCTCGGCGACGGCTGCCTCGTCCGGCGTGTCGCCCGCCGCGGCGCGGACCTGGTCGAGCAGCGAGAGCGCGTCGCGCATCCCGCCCTCGGCCTGCCGCGCAACGAGCGCGAGCGCCGCGGGCGAGAGGCGCATCCCCTCCGCCTCGGCGACCTTCGCGAGCTGGTCGGCGATCTGCTGGAGCGTGAGCCGGCGGAAGTCGAACCGCTGGCAGCGGGAGAGGATCGTCTCCGGGACCTTGTGGACGTCGGTCGTGGCGAGCACGAACTTCACGTGCTCCGGCGGCTCCTCGAGCGTCTTCAGGAGCGCGTTGAACGCGCCCGTGGAGAGCATGTGGACCTCGTCCACCACGAAGACCTTGTAGCGGTCGCGCGCGGGCCGGTACTTCACCGCCTCGACGATGTCGCGGACGTTGTCGACGCCGTTGTTCGAGGCGGCGTCGATCTCCACCACGTCGACGGCGCGCCCCTCGGCGATCTCGACGCACGGCGTGCAGACGCCGCACGGATCGGCGGTCGGGCCCTTCTCGCAGTTGAGCGCCTTCGCGACCAGGCGGGCGGTCGTCGTCTTGCCCACGCCGCGCGGACCGGTGAACAGGAAGGCGTGCGCGAGCTGGCCGGTCTTGAGCGCGTTGGAGAGCGTCCGGACCACGTGCTGCTGGCCGGACATCTCCCCGAACTGCTGCGGGCGGTACTTGCGGGCGAGGACGAGGTAGTTCATTCGACCGCCGATCGAAACAAACGAGCCGGCCCACAATCCCCGGGCGCACGGAGGACCACCTACCGTTGCTCCCTTCCGGGCCTGGCGGGGTTTGGCAACCCCCACGTCGCCCGAGGATTCTGGGCCGGCTCAGCCGGCCTTGCCGCCGGTGCGGCCCCTTCATCTAACGAGAAGGGAGCTGCAGCGCTGGCGGAGAGGGTGGGATTTGAACCCACGGTACCGTTCCCGGTACACACGATTTCCAGTCGTGCACCTTCAGCCGCTCGGTCACCTCTCCATCTTACTGGGGGAGTGCTCGGCTCCCCCACTGGCTTCGCCAGGGGGAGCCTGCGCTCCCCCAGACCCCCTGCTCGCTCCGGTGCAGCCTCAGCCGGCTGCACCTCGCTCGCTTCGGGAGCCGATTCAATTCTATCTGCCGCGGGGAGTGCTCGGTTCCCCTTGGCTTCGCCAGGGGGAGCCTGCGCTCCCCCAGCTTTACGAAGGGAACAGGAGTCCCTTCCTCTCTGCCGACCTCCGCCTTTCCCGGTGGGACCGACCGGTATAGCCAGCTCAGCAGACAAAAAGTGCGGAGAGCGAGGGATTCGAACCCCCGGTACCGTTGCCGGTACACCTGATTTCGAGTCAGGCGCCTTCGACCAGCTCGGCCAGCTCTCCGCCGGCGGATGTAACCGATCTCCGGCCGCGTGCCAAGCGGCAACCTACGTGGTCTGCCCGTTTCCGTTCGAGCGCCTGGCGCGGAAGAAGGTACGCAGGAGTTCGCCGGCCTCCTCGGCCATGAGGCCACGCTCCACCGGGAAGCGGTGGTTCAGGCGCGGATCAGCCGAGAGGTCCATCAGGGACCCGACGGCGCCGGCCTTGGGATCGCTCGCCCCGTAGACGAGCCGCTCGATGCGGCCGAGGACCATGGCACCCGCGCACATCGCGCAGGGCTCGAGGGTCACGTAGAGCGTGACGCCGGTGAGGCGCCAGCGCCCGAGGGTGCGGGCCGCCTCCTGGATGGCGAGGAGCTCCGCGTGCGCGGTCGGGTCGTGGGCCGCCTCGCGCGCGTTCGCGCCCCGGCCGACGATCCGCCCGTCGAGCACCGCGACCGCGCCGACCGGCACCTCGCCGCGCTCCGCCGCAGCGCGGGCGAGCGCGAGCGCCTCCTGCATGGCTTCCTCGGGCGTCACCCGCGGGAGGGTAACCCGGAGCGGCCGCGGGCGCGCGAACTACGGCGTGACCGGCGCGGCGCAGACGTGTCCGGCGCCGCAGAGCGCAGGCGCGGTGCAGTCGGCGTCCACCGCGCAGTGGCCCGCCGCGGTCGCGCACGTGTTCGTCGCCAGGTCGCAGCGCTGCCAGGTGATGTCGCAGTCCGCGTCGGCCCCGCACATGCCGGCGTCCGGCACGCACGCGTTCAGCGTCGGCGAGCCCGACGCCAGATCGCAGTGCTGCCACGTCGCGCAGTCCGCGTCGCCCCCGCACATGCCGGCGTCCGGCAGGCACAGGTTCAGCGTCGCCGACCCCGAGGCGAGGTCGCAGTGCTGCCACGTCGGGCAGTCCAGGTCGGAGCCGCAGGCGCCGAACCGGATCCCGCAGGTGTTCGTCGCGAGGTCGCAGGCCTGCCACAGCTTGCAGTCGAGGTCCTGCCCGCAGCGCCCCGGATCCGGGATGCACCGGTTCACGCCCGCGGGGCACCGCTGCCACGACGCGCAGTCCCCCTCGCCGCTGCAGCGCCCGGGGAGCGGCACGCACGCGTGCTCGGTGCAGCTGTTCCAGGAGCCACAGTCGGCGTTGCCCAGGCAGGCGCCGGCCGCGAGGGCGCACCGGCCGCTCGAGCAGGAGGCCCACGCCGCGCAGTCGCGCTCCACCCTGCAGAGGGCCCCCACGTCGCCGGCGTTCAGGTCCGCGACGCAGAGGTCGCCGGAGCAGTGCTGGCCGGCGAGGCAGTCGGGGTCGCGGCTGCAGCGGCCTCCCGGCTCGAGCTGGCAGGCGGCGAGGAGCAGGAGGGGGACGAGCGCGAGGAGTCGGCGGTTCATAGGGGCGATCTTCCTCGCTAGAACCGGCCCGACACGCCGACGCTGGCGCCGCCGTGCTCGGGGGAGAGCGTGGGCGCGAAGGTCCACATCGCGGTGCCGGTCGCCGCCGCGACGCCCCCCGCGACGAGCAGCACCTTCGTGGCGGCTCCGAGCCGATCGACGCGGTCGTATGCCGCCTGGTCGGACCAGCCGAGGGCCGCGCTGCGGTACTTCTCGTCGAGCACGTCCGCCTCTCGCTTGCCGAAGTAGGCGGTCACGGCGCTGGCCGCGACGAGCACCGCGGCAGTGCCGACGAGGCCCTTGCCCGCGGGCCGCATCCACGCGCCCGGCGGCGGGCCGGCCTCGGGCTTGAGCGCGAGCTGCGCGGTGGCCGCCGCCGAGGCCTTCATGGGCTTGGCGCGCGCCGGGGTCGGGCCGGCGGCGATGGCAGGCGCGCCGGAGAGGACGAGCGCCTCGAGGTCCAGGAGCGCCTTGGCGACCGGCTCGGCGTTGGAGACGAACGCGTCCACGCCGACACGGACCGGGCCGAAGGCCCTCCCCGTCCCGTCCACCGCCTGGAGCGAGAAGACGAGCACGCCGCCGGACTCGCGCGCGCTGCCGGTCACCACGACGCCCTCGCCCGCGAGACGGCCGAGACACTCGGGCGCGGGGCGGAGGCCGCAGATGCGGCCGACCGTGAGCTTCTTGGCCGCGACGAACGCGCGGGTCCGCCCGGGGAGGCGCAGGAAGGCGGACTCGACGAGCGCGCGCGCGTCGGCGGAGCCGTCGACGGGGTAAAGCTGCACGGGGACGCTCTGCGCCGCCGCGGGGACGCCGCAGACGAGCGCCAGCGCCGCCACGGCGGCGCGCACGCGCACCCGGTCTCGCTCCCGCATCGTGACCCCTCCCGTCCGCGAGCCGCACGGACGCGGGGACTGTACCAAACGGGCAGGCGGGCGAGCGACTTGCCGGCCGCTGGGACGGCGCGCCGCACCGCCCTTCTCCGCCGATGTGCGCGGGAGTGGTCCCCGGCGCCGGGCCGGCGTCAGCCGACGACCGGCAGCGCCCCCGGCTTCAGCTCGGGGTGGTCCGCGCAGGCGAGGCCGCAGGCGCGGCAGGTCTCCACCGCGCACTTGGGCGTGAGCCTCGAGCCCACGCCGCGGCGGAGCTCGCGGGCGAGGAAGGTCTTCGTGAGCCCCTGGTCGAGGAAGTCCCACGGCAGCCGCTCGTCCACGCCCGCCTCGCGGAGCACGAAGAAGTCGGGATCGTGCGGCCAGCGGCGGAGGGCCTTGCGCAGGTCGCCGCCCTCCTCGCGGTGGGCGAGCTCGAGGAGGTCCGCGCAGCGCCGGTCGCCGCGCGACATGAGCGTCTGGACGTAGGCCTCGCGCGGGCTGAAGAACTCGACGTCGATCCCCTTCGGCCGGAGCGTCTTCTCGAGCAGGCGCCGCTTCTCCTCCAGGCAGCCGCGCTCGTGCATGGGGAGCCACTGGAACGGCGTCCACGGCTTCGGCACGAACGGGTTCACCGAGAGCGAGATGCGCCCCATGCGCCCGCGCTTGCGGGCCCAGGGGAGCATCACCTCCTCGCGGATCCGGACCGCGATGCGCGCCATGCCGAGGACGTCGTCGTCCGTCTCGGTCGGCAGGCCGCACATGAAGTACATCTTCACGTGCTGCATGCCCTGCCCGAGGGCGTGCTCGGCGGCCTGCACGATCTGGTCGTCGGTGAAGTCCTTGTTGATGACGCGCCGCATCCGCTCGGTGCCCGCCTCGGGCGCGATCGTGATCGACCGCTCGCCGCCCGCCGCCATCCGCCCGGACAGCTCCGGCGTGATCGCGTCCACGCGGAGGGACGAGGGGCTGAAGGTCCCGCCGAGCTCGCCGATGTAGCAGGTGAGCGGGTCGAGCCCGGTGTAGTCGGACGTGTCGGGGCCGACGAGGCCGAGCCGGAGCCCGCGCTCGACGCCCTTGCGCGCCTCGGCGCGCAAGGTCTCGAAGTCCACCTCGCGGTAGGGGCGCTGGACGAACCCCGCCGCGCAGAAGCGGCAGCCCCACAGGCAGCCGCGCGCGACCTCGGTGAGGAACAGGTCGCCGAACTGCGCGTCGGGCGAGTCCACGACGCGCGAGGTGGGCTTGCCGCGCAGGTCCGGGACGTAGGCGCGCAGGACGCGCTCGGGGGCGCCGCCGCTCGGGGCGAAGCGCGTCACCCACGCACCCTGCGGAGCGCGGGTGTCGGAGTACGCCACGTCGTAGAGCGCCGGGACGTACGACCCGGCGAGCGCGGCGAGGCGCCGGAGCAGCGCGTCGCGCGGCAGACCGGCGGCGACCGCCTCGCGGGCGAGCGCGAGGAACGGCGGGACGAGCTCCTCGCCCTCACCGACGAGGAAGGCGTCGAAGAACGGCGCGACCGGCTCGGGGTTGATCTGGACGGCGATGCCCCCCGCGACCACCAGCGGGAACCCCTCCCCGCGGTCCTCGCTCCGCAGCGGCAGGCCGGATCGGTCGAGGATCTCGAGGACGTGGCCGTAGTCCTCCTCGAACGAGAGCGAGAAGGCCACGACGTCGAAGTCGCGGAGCGGCCGCCCGGACTCGACCGTGCGCGGCTCCTCCCCCGCCGCGTCCGGCAGGAACGCGCGCTCGCAGAGGGTCCGCGGATCGTCGTTCAGGAGGCGGTAGACGGCGTGGAGCCCGAGGTTCGCCATCCCGAGCCGGTAGGCGTTCGGGTAGACGAGGGCCACGCCGAGCTTCCCGCCCGGCTCCTTGCGGATCGCTCCCCGCTCCATCGGCGCGTGCACGTGTTCCAAGGCCGTCCTCTGTAAGGAGAGCACGGACGGGCCGCACCCTCAAACGGCCCAGGATCCCCCGCGAGCGGGCGAGCGCCGCCCCGGCGTGGGTCCGCGGCGCGGGCGCGAGGCGGGCGCCTTCGCGCGAGCTCGGCGGCTCTAGGGCACGGTCTTTCACGCTGCGTCATGGCGCGCAGGTGCCCCGGCGCCCGCTTGCCGGGCCGGGCGGCGCGGGGTACAGAGATCCGGTCCTCACCTCCCGCGGGAGCTCCGATGCGCGCTCGACCGATCCCCCTCCTCGCCGCGCTCGCGGCCGCCGCCGCGATCTCCGCCTGCGCCGCCCGCTCCCAGAGCCGCCCCGGCGCGGCCGCAGCCGGGGCGCCCGCCACGTCCACGGCGCCCGCCAACGCCGACGATCCGAAGGCCGTCCTGCCCGGCGTCGATCTGGAGGGGCTCTCGCCCGAGCAGCAGCGGGCGGTGGCCGAGTTCGCGCTCGACGAGTTCTGCTACTGCGGCTGCCCGCACACCGTGTCGAGCTGCCTCCACGAGCACGAGAGCTGCGCCCACGCGCCGCGGATGGCGAGCCAGGCCGTCCGGCTCGCGCGCGGCGGCGCCACCAAGGCGGACATCCTCCGCCAGGTGACCGCCTACTACGCGGCGTTCGACCGGCGCGCGAAGCTCACCGTCGCGGACTTCGGCCCGGCGCTCGGGGAGTCCGCCGCGCCCATCGCCCTGGTCGAGTTCTCCGACTTCACCTGCCCCTACTGCCGCGCGGTCCGCCCGCAGCTCGAGGCGTTCGTCGAGCGGCACGCCGGCCGCGTGAAGCTCTTCTACAAGCCGTACCCCATCGAGAGCCACCCCTACGCCGCCGAGGCGGCGCAGGCGGGCGAGTGGGCCCGCGAGAAGGGCCTGTTCTGGCCGATGCACGACCGGATCTTCGGGGCGGAGCACGCCCTCGACGTCGACGGCCTCGCCGATCAGGCCAGCGCGCTCGGCGGCGACGCGGAAGACCTGCGCGCGGCCATCGCCGACGGCCGCTACCGCGCGCGGATCGAGGCGTCGCAGGCGGAGGCGCGCGACGCCGGCCTGAGGGGCACGCCCACGGTCTTCATGAACGGCCGCCTCCTCACGGATCTGTCCGAGGAAGGGCTCGAGCAGTCCCTCCGCGACGAGGAGGAGTGGTTGCAGCACCGCGGCTGGGCGCACGACTAGCGGACCCGCTCATGCCCCTCGTCTTCGACCTCGACGCGCACGGCCGGCTCGTCGCGCACTCCGACGACACCCGCCGCGCCCTCGCCGACCGCGCCGGCCGGTTCCTGCTCCTGCCCGCGGCGCCGGATCTCCTGGTCGCGCGCCGCACGCCCGCCGCGGGCGGCCCCGCCGCGCAGCCGCGCTGCATCCTCGCGGGCGACCTCTCCGGCTTCCCAATCGGCGACTTCGTCGCCTTCATCCACCAGTCGCGCCTCTCGGGCGTCCTCACCGTCGCCTCGAGCGGCGCGGAGCGCTCGGTCGCGTTCAAGGACGGGGAGGTGCGCGGGGCGCAGTCGACCGCGCCGGGCGAGCGGATCGGCGAGGTCGCGGTGCGGCTCGGCTACGCCACCGAGGCCCAGATCGCGAAGGCGGCCGCGGGCGGCCGTCCGCTCGGGAAGGCGCTCGTCGAGCTCGGGTTCGTGTCCGCGAGCGATCTGTGGAAGTGCTTCCACGAGCAGGTGACCGAGGTCTTCCACGCGATCCTGCTCACGCCGTCCGGCACCTTCTTCCTCGTCGACGAGGACGACCCGGAGCGTCCGGGCGCCGCGCTGTCCGTGAACACGCAGTCGCTCCTCATGGACGGCATCCGGCGCATCGACGAGCTGAGCCTCTTCCGCGCGCGCATCCCGGGGCCCCACGCGTTCCTCCGGCGCCGCGAGCCGCGCCGGCCCATCACGCTGAAGCCGCTCGAGCAGACGCTCCTCGGGCTCGTGGACGGGCGGCGCACGGTCGGGGAGATCGCGACCGCCGCGCACGCGAGCGAGTTCGACGCGACGAAGATCCTCTACCACCTCGCCGAGGCCGGCTACGTGGAGACGGTCGCCGAGCCCGCGGCGAACGTCGACCCCGCGGCGCGCTTGGAGGCGCTCGCGGAGGGGATGAACGACCTCCTCCGCGCGACGGTGGCGGCGGTGCCCGCCTCGGGCCGCGCCGCGCTGCTCGAGTCGGTGCGGGGCTACCTCACCGACACCGCCGGCCCGTTCGCGCCGCTCTGGGCTCGCCTCGGGCCCGCCGCCGACGGCGCGCTCGAGGGCGAGGCCCTGCTCGGCAACCTGGGCGCGCTCCCCGCCGGCGTCGTCGCCGGGCTCGCGCCGGGCGGCGAGCGGACCACCCTCCTCCTCCACGCCCTCCGCGAGCTGCTCTTCTTCTACCTGTACCTCGCGGGCGAGCGGATCGACCGGGCCACCGACGACGCGCTCGGCGAGACCGTGAAGCGCAAGCTCTGGCAGCTCGAGGAGCTCGCGTGACCGAGACGCCGCTCGTCACCGCGGAGCTGCCCGGCTCGGGCGGCGCGCTCCGCCGGGCGCCCGAGGACTTCCGCGTCGACGAGGTCCCCGCCTACCTCCCGTCCGGCGCCGGCCCGCACCTCTACGTGCGCGTCGAGAAGCGCGGCCGCACCACCCGCGACGCACTCCGCGCGCTCGCGCGCGCGCTCGGCGTGCCGGAGCGGGACGCCGGCTACGCGGGGCTCAAGGACAAGGACGCGGTCACGACGCAGTGGCTGTCGTTCCCGGTGGCGCGCGACCCCGACCCGCGCGCGCTCGAGTCGGACGGGCTCCGCGTGCTCGAGGTGTCCCGCCACGCGAACAAGCTCCGGGCCGGGCACGTCCGCGCGAACCGCTTCCAGCTCGCGGTCCGCGGCGGCGACCTCGCGCGCGCGCAGGGAGCCGCGGCCGCGCTCGCGGCGCGGGGGCTCGCGAACTTCTTCGGGCCGCAGCGGTTCGGGACGGAGGGCCGGAACGCGGCGGTGGGCCGCGCCCTCCTCCTCGGCGACGGCTCGCCCGAGGCGCGCCGCGCCGCGCGCGATCGCTTCATGCGCCGGCTCTCGATCTCGGCCTACCAGGCCCTGCTCTTCAACCGCTGGCTCGCGGAGCGGATGGCGGACGGCCTGTTCGCGACCGCCATGGCGGGAGACGTCCTGAAGAAGCTCGACACCGGCGGGCTCTTCAACTGCGCCGACCCCGCGGTGGACGGCCCACGCGTCGAGCGCTTCGAGATCTCTCCCGCGGGGCCGATGTTCGGCCACAAGCTGCGGGCCGCCGAGGGCGAGGCGCTCCGGCGCGAGGAGCGGCTCCTCGCCGCGGAGGGCATCACGCTCCAGGACTTCGCGCGCGGCGGCGGCGAGGCGGAGGGGACGCGCCGGGCGGCGCGGCTGCGGGTCGACGTCTCCCTCGCGCCGCTCGACGACGGCTACCTCGCGACGTTCGAGCTGCCGAAGGGCTCCTACGCGACGGTGGTCATGCGCGAGCTCATGAAGGCGGAGGCCGAGCTGCCCGAGGCGGACGAGGACTGACGGCCGTCGCCGCCCGGGCCGTTCCCTGCCGCGCGGCGCGCGCCGGCGGCCTGCGGCGGGCGCTGCCGCCGCGTGAGGCCCCGGCGCGCTACTCCAGCGCGACGATCCGGAACTCCGTGCGCCGGTTGCGCGCGCGGCCGGTCACGGTCTTGTTCGAGGCGATCGGCTTCGTCGGACCGTACCCGACCGCCTCGATGCGCTCGGGCGAGATGCCCTTCGAGATGAGGTAGTCGAGCACCGCCTCGGCGCGGCGCTGGCTGAGCCGCATGTTCGCGGCCTCGGTGCCGACCGCGTCGGTGTGGCCCTCGATCGAGATGCGCATCTTCGAGAAGTCGCGGAGCACCTGGACGACCTGGTTCAGGAGCGGAAACGAGTCGGGCAGCACGCGGAACTTCGCGGTCGCGAAGTGCACCTGCTGCTTGATGTCGATCTTCTCGCGCCGCACCTCGACGAGCGTGTACTTCTTCGGGCAGCCGTCGGGCGGCGGCCCGAACTGCGCGGGGCACTTGTCGAGCCGGTCCGCCAGCCCGTCGCCGTCCGCGTCCGCGTCGGGACAGCCGCCGTTCTCCTTCGTGCCGGCCTTCTGCGGGCACTTGTCCTCGGCGTCGGCGATCCCGTCGGAGTCGGAGTCGGGACAGCCGGCGAGCACCTTCAGGCCCGCGACGTCGGGGCACGCGTCGGCGGGGTCCGTGACGCCGTCGCCGTCGCGGTCCTTCACCGGGCAGCCGCGCGCCTCGATGGGGCCCGGCTCGAGGGGGCACGCGTCCGCCTTGTCGACGATGCCGTCGCCGTCGTTGTCGGCGTCGGGGCAGCCGTCCTCGTCCTGGAACCCGTCGCGATCCTCGGGATCGAGCGGGCAGCGGTCGATGTCGTCGGGCACCCCGTCGGAGTCCGAGTCCTTCGCCACGGGGCAGCCCTGCGACGCCTTCGGGCCGGGTTGCGCCGGGCACGCGTCGTCCGCGTCGAGCACGCCGTCTCCGTCCGCGTCGGGGCAGCCGCCCGTCTCCGGACGCCCGGGGAGCTCGGGGCAGCGGTCGTCGACGTCCGGCACGCCGTCCTTGTCCGTGTCGGTCTTCTCGATCCGGACCGCCGGCTTCTCGTCGCGCTTCGCGATCGTGACCTGCGTCGGGCCGCAGCCGCGGGAGAGCTCGAGCGCGCGCTTCACGCTCGCCTCGGAGGCGTCGAGGTGCTCGCGCGCGCGTGCGCCGTGGCCGGTCGCGGTCTCCCGCTCCGCGAACTCCACGTTCGCCTCGGCGAGCGCCAGGTCCCGCGGCGCGCACTGCAGCGCCCCGGAGGCGCGGGCCTTCGCGATGTCGGCGCGGGCGACCTCGGCGTCCGCGCGCAGCTTGCCGCCCGCCGCGCACCCGGTCGCGAGCGCCAGAACGAGCCCCGCCGCCACCCGGCGGCTCACAGCGACTCCTCCGACCGGTTGGTCGCCGCGGACGCCTTCTCGCGCGCCGCGCGCGCGAGGTCGCGCGCCCGCTCCGCGTAGTCCGCGGACACCTCGTACTGGGCGCGCCCGGCCGCCTCCCGCGCCTTGTGCAGGTAGGTCTCGGCCCCCGTGTACTCGTAGGTCGCAGTCTTCGGGGCGCCCGCGGCGCGGGCAGCCTCGACGGCGACGTCGGCGTCGATGAGGGAAGCGGTCGACTGCACCGGACCGCAGGCGCAGAGGCCTGCGAACGCCAGGACGGCGGGGAGGAGCCGCACGGGTGGAACCCCTTTCGCGAAGGCCGAGCGACGCTACCCGCGGGGGGCAGGCGAGTCAAGGAAGGGTCCCCCGGACCGCCGGCCTCCGGGCGCACGGGCGAGCCCGGCCGGGAGGCGCGGCCCTAACTTGCCGGCGAGGGAGGAGAACATGGGAATTCTGGCGTGGATCGTTTTCGGCTTCATCATCGGCCTGCTCGCGCGCGCGGTGGTCCCGGGCAAGCAGGGGATGGGCCTCGTGATGACGACGCTGCTCGGCATCGCGGGCTCGCTCATCGGCGGCATCGTCGCGTCGGCGCTCACGGGCGGCAACAGCACCGGGTTCCACCCGAGCGGCTTCATCGGAAGCCTCATCGGCGCGGTGGTGCTGCTCCTCATCGCCGGGTTCGCGACGCGCCCGCGCCGGCGCGTGGCGTAGCGGCGCTCGTGCGCGGCGCGTCCCCGAGGCGAGGGGGGCGCGCCGCGGAACGTTCACTTCGGGTCGGGTGAGCTGCAGTCGAGCACTGCGGGGAGCATGCAGTACCACGGGGTCCCGGCGAGCGACACCGAGCCCCCGAAGGCTTTGAAGTCCGTCGCTTGCGCGGGGAAGACCTGGCCCGAGCCCCACGCGATCCTGCTCGCGTCGGCGGGCGCGTCGATGACGACGAGTCCGCGGTACGAGACGATCGACCCCGAGGAGCTCGGATCGTAGCAGCCGAAGACCGTGGTGTCGGTGCTGGTCGTCCCGCAGGCCGTGGCGCCGAGCGGCCAGGGGCCGCTCGACGAGAGCATCACGAGCACCTGGTCGCCGCGGTTCGCGTAGACCCGGTTCCGCTCGAAGCGGAAGTCGCCAGCGGCCGGCGGCGGGGCGCCGATGAGCACGATCCCACCGCACTTTCGAGTGGTGCCCGTCGAGTTGACATAGGTCGGCGGACCCCAGACCGTGGCCGACGCGCCGATGCCGTTGCCGAAGATCGTCGAGTCGACGATGAACAGGCGCGTCGTGTTCATCGCCGCGATCCCGGTGTCGTCGTTGCGCAGCACCTTCACCGCGTTGAGCTCGAGGGCGGCGTCGTTGGTGGACGACCCGGCCTCGATGCCCATCCCCGCGTTCTCCTCGATGGTCACGCCGTCGAGCTTCAGGACGCCCTGCGTCAGGTGAGCGCCCCGGCCGCTCTGCCGGAGCGCCCCGCGGAGGAAGGTGGTCGTGACGGCAGGATTCGCCGCCTCGACGTGCAGCGCATCCGTCGCCATCCCCGCGATCACCACGTCGGCGGCGGTCACGCCGCACGTGTCCTTCACGCTCAGCCCACGCGCGAGCTTCTTCTGGTCGTCGGTCGCGGACGTCCCCCGCAGCGCGACCGATTGCAGATTCACCGGCGCGCTCGAGCCGTCGCACGCGAGCTCGAGGGCATCGACATCGCGCGTCGCGTCGCCCACGACGTTCTCGATCGCGAAGCCGGCGAGCGTCGCACCCGCGTGCATCCGCACCGCCGCAGTGGCCGCCGCGTCGTCGAGCAGGATCGCGTACTCCGCGCCCGAGCCGGAGGAGTCCGAGGTGAGGGTCACGCCGGCGGGGAGGTCGAGCGGCAGCACTTCGCCGGTGGCGCTGCCGAATGCGACGTGCTCGCCCGAGGCGCCGCCCTTGGCGATCACCGTGCCGCCGGCCGGGGCGGCGACGCCGATGGCCTCCGTCAGCGAGCGGAAGCGGCACTGAGCGGGCGTGTCTGCCCCCGTCGGTGCCGGGCCGCCTCCGTCGACGGAGCCCGGCGCGGCCACGACATACTGCGCCCCCGCGTTCGCCGGACACTCGCAGCTCGGGGCGCCGCTCTTCTCCCCGCACACGAGGCCCTCGGCGCACGTGGTCCGCGTCACCCACGCGCCGCACACGGGATCCCCCGTGGCGTCGCACTGCTGGATCTTGCCGGGTTCGCCCGGCGCCGTCGCCGCGGGCTGGAGGGGCTTGCAGCGGACCGCGTCCGGCGTGCAGAGCGCGCAGGAAGACGCGGCGGCGCGCTTGCTGCACCTCTGGTCGAGCCCGCAGCCCTGGCCTCCGGGACAGTCCTCGGTGGCCTGGCCGAGGCCGCGGCACGGCGCGCCCTCCACGTCGACCTGGCAGGCCGCGAGCGCGAGGAGGACGAGCGGGAGGAGGCGGCGCATCAGAACTTCTTCTCCACGAAGAACAGGGTGACGCTGGCCGCGGCGGCGCTGCCCGCCACGACGAACATCGTGTTGGCGCGGTGCGCGCGCGAGGTGGCGTCCGAGACGTGACCGGTCGCGACGGCCCCGTTCGCCTGGCTCATGCCGTCGATGGCGGACTCCGCCTGCCGCGCGGACCAGCCGAAGTAGCCGCCCGTCGCGGCGGCGGCCACCGCCGTGCCCGCCGCGATCCACGTGTAGATCCGCCGCTTCTCCCGCGGCTGCGCAGCTGCGGCGCTGGCACCCACGCCGAGGGACGGCCTGCGCGCGGCGGTCCGGGCGGCCTCGGGCCGCGCCGCCAGATCCGGCGCCGGGGTCGTCTTGGCGAGGGGCGGAGCGGGCTCGGCGGGCGAGACGGTCTTCGCCGCGGCGGGCGGCGGCGGCTGGGCGGGGCGGAGCTGCACGTCCACCACCTGGGCCGCGCCGGCGCTCATCGCGATCTCCTGCTCGAGCCGCTCGTGCCCGGCGAGCGCGAGCGCCACGTCGTAGCTGCCCGGCGGCAGCACGAGGTGGAAGGGGGTCACGCCGCGGACGCGGCCGTCGATGCGAACCTCGGCGCCGGGCGGGTCGGAGTACACGATGAGCGGCTGCGCCCCCGTCGCGGCGAGCCGCTCCTCGAGCTTCTTCACCGCGGCGCGCACCACGGCGCGGTCGTTCGCGTCGGGCGCCTCGCGCAGGTAGTCGTTGTAGCTGCGGATCGCGGCCGGCCACTCGCCGAGCCGCTCGCGGCACTGCGCGACGTTGTAGTGGATCGCCCCGGCGGGCTTCAGCCGGTACGCCTCCTCGAACTCCGCGATGGCCTCGCGATACTGCCGGGCGCGGTACAGCTCGGCGCCCTTGCGGAACCGAGCCTTCGCGTCGGCGACCTCGTCCGCGCGGCCGGCGGCCGGCGGGGCGAGCACCGCGAGCAGGAGCAGGATGGCGAGGAGGCGGCGGATCATTGGAAGGGGTCCGGCTTCAGGTCCTTGCCCTCGGCGGCGTAGGGATCCTTCACGTCACCCGGTGCCGGGCGAGCGCGCGCGCGGAGGCGGACGGGGACCGGCGCGGCGCCGCGCTCGGGCAGGAGCTCCGCCGCGGGGGTCACGGCGAGCGATCCTTGAACGCGCGCGCGGTCAGCGGAGTCCAGGGGAGCCGAGACGGTCGAGGGCGATGGCGGGGTAGAGGTCGCGGTCGCGGTCGGGGTCGGGGTCGAGGTCGCGATCGCGGTCGGGATCCCTCGCCTCCCCTCCCCCATCAGCCACCACCCTCCCGCCAGCGCGACGCCGAGCACCGCCACCACGCCTACCGCCGCGAGGGTCCTCGTCCGGCGGAGTCGTGGGGCGGGCGAGCGGACCTCCGCCCCGGTGAGGGCAAGGGTCCCGCCTCGCGAGCGGCTCGCGCCGCGAGGTCGGCCTGGGGGGCGGAGCGGGCCGTCGGACCGCGCGGTCCCGATCGCGTGCCGGAGGCTGCTCGCAGTCGCGAGCGCCCCGCGCAGCCGCGCGATCTCCGCGGCGAAGGCGGCCATCGTCGGGTGCCGGTCCTCCGGCCGCTTCGCGAGCGCGCGCAGGACGAGGGCATCGACCTCGGGCGGCACGGCCGAGTTGCGCCGGCTCGGCGGATCCGCGAGCTGGGTCTGCGCGGCGACGAGCGTCGCGATCTCGGTGGGCGCCTCGATGGGCAGCGCGCCGGTGAGCATCTCGAAGGCGAGCACGCCGACGGCGTACACGTCGGCGCGGTGATCCACCGCCCCGCCCGTCGCCTGCTCCGGCGCCATGTACTCCGGCGTGCCGATGATCGCGCCGGCACGCGTCAGCCGCTCGCAGCCGGGCGCCGCCGGCACGTGGGAGATGCCGAAGTCGAGCACCTTGACCTGCTCGTCGCTCGTGCCCGCGCGACGCACCACGAACACGTTCTCGGGCTTCACGTCGCGGTGGACCACCCCGCGGGCGTGCGCCGCGCCGAGCGCGCGGCAGACCTGCTCGAGGAGGGCGAGCGCGCGCTCGACGGGGAGCGGCCCTTCCTCGCGGAGGATCGCGCCGAGGCTCCGGCCGTCGAGCGCCTCCATCACGTAGTAGAGCGCGCCCTCGTCCTCGCCGCCGAAGTCGACGACATCGACCACGTTCTCCTGGCCGATGCGGCTCGCGGCGATCGCCTCGTTGCGGAAGCGTTCGGCGAGCTCCGGATCGCCGCCGAGATCCGCCCGCAGGACCTTCAGGGCGAACCGGCGCTGCAGCACCGTGTGCTCGCACAGGTAGACCGTCCCCATGCCCCCTTCGCCGAGGCGGGATAGCACGCGATATCGATTTCCGAGGACGCGCCCGAGCATCCGTTCCGGCGCCGCTCCGGACGGGTCGCGCTCCCGGGGTCCCTCTGGTGGGCGCGAGGCGGCCATGACGCGTTCACGGGTAGGGTATCATGGAAGCGGCGGGCCGGAAGTTCGGCGCCGGGGGAGCGGCCTTGTCCGAGATCGTCGTGATGAACGGGGTCTGCGCGGGGACCGTCTTCGTGCTCCCCGACATCCCGACCGTCCTCGGCCGCTCGCCCGAGTCGCACCTCCAGATCGGCGACCCCTGGATCTCGAGCATGCACGCCATGTTCGAGCGCCGCGGCGAGGAGGTCTGGGTGATCGACCTCGAGAGCCGCAACGGCACCTTCGTCGGCGAGGAGCGCGTCGGCGAGGCGCGGCTCGACGACGGCGCGGTGGTCCGCTTCGGGCGCACCGAGATCCGCTTCACGGCGCGGGCCGGCCGGGGGGCGCCGGCGCGCACTCCGCGCGAGGAGCGCATCCGTCCCGACGCGCAGCGCGACACCATCCGCTCGGAGGGGACGATCTCGGCTCGGGTGCTGGCGGCGCGCGAGCCCGTGGCCCACGAGCCCGCAGTCGACCCGCACACGCTCGCCGTGCGGCCGGTCGTCGTGCTCCGGATGTCGCTCCACGCCGTGCGCATCGCCTCCTCGCCCGACGTCGCGGGCCGGGTCCGCGCGGCCGTCGACGCCGCCGCGAGGGCGGCGCTGAACGAGGGCGCGATGGTCGGGAGGCTCGCGTCGGTCGGGGTGCTCGCGCTCTTCGGCGTGACCTCACCGCGGGCCGACGACGCCGCCCGCGCCGTGCAGGCGGCGCGCACCGCCCGCGGCGCGGTGCGCCGGCTCGGCGGCATCGACCTCCGCGCCGCCGTGGACGCGGGACCGCTGCTCGCCGGCAACGCCATGGGGCCGACCGGCGCGGACATCGCGGCGCTCGGCGCGGCGGCGGACCGCTGCGAGCGGCTCGCCGCCCTGGCGCTACCCGGCGAGATCCTGCTCGGCCCGGGCGCGGCGGGAGCCGCCGGCGAGGGCGTGACGCAGCGCGAGCTCGACGGCGCCGCCGTCGAGGTCGTGCGGGACGATTGAACGGGGGCTGCGCCCCCGCCCCGAAGACGGCTGAGCGACTGCCGTTCTTGCATTGTGTGCCGTTTCGGCAGTAGAAGGTCCTCTCCATGCCAGAGCTCACTCGTCCCGGCGCCGGGAGCGCCTGTCTCGTCGTGGCGCCCGTGGGTGCGCCGGGGCTCGTGGACGTCCTCGCGCACGCCGGCTTCACGGTGGTCGCGGCGACGTCCGAGCGCGACGCGCTCGACGCGCTCGAGCAGACGCCGTTCGCGGCGGTGTACGTCTCCCAGTCCCTCGGCCTCCCGGCCCTCGCGCGCGTGGTCGCCGCCGGCGGGCAGCGGCTCGGCGAGGCGCCGATCATCGTGCTCGGCAGCTCCGGGACGGTCCAGGAGGCGGTCGACGCCATGCAGCTCGGGGCCACGGACTACGTCGCCCCGCCGTTCGACCCCGACGCCGTGCTCCGGCGCCTCGGCCGCGCGCTCGAGCGCTCCGTGCCGCCGCGCCGCGAGCCGTTCCCCGCCGGGCTCCTCGGCGTCGTGGGCACCTCTGCGGCGATGCGGCGGCTGCACGACTCCATCGACAAAATCTCGCGCTACAAGAGCAACGTCCTCCTCCTCGGCGAGAGCGGCACTGGCAAGGAGATCATCGCGCGGGCGCTCCACGAGCGCGGCCCGCGCCGCCAGCACCTCTTCGTCCCCGTGAACTGCGCCACGCTCGGGCGCGACATCCTCGAGAACGAGCTCTTCGGGCACGAGCGAGGGGCGTTCACCGGCGCGAACGAGCGCAAGAAGGGGCTGTTCGAGCTCGCCGACGGCGGCACCTTCTTCCTCGACGAGATCGCCGAGATGGATCTCTCGACGCAGGCGAAGCTCCTGCGCGTCCTGGAGCGCAGCGAGTTCCGGCGCGTCGGCGGCACCGCCAAGGTGAAGGTGGATCTCTCCATCATCGCGGCGACGAACCGCGATCTCGAGGAGGCGATCGCCGCCGGCCGGTTCCGCGAGGACCTCTACTACCGCCTCAAGGTCGTGACGCTCGTGGTCCCGCCCCTGCGCGATCGGCGCGAGGACATCCCCCCGCTCGTGGACGCGTTCATCGCGGACTTCAACCGCCGCACGGGCGGGCGCATCGCGGGGGTCGACCCCGAGGCCCTCGAGTGGCTCGTCGGCTGCGACTGGCCGGGCAACGTCCGCGAGCTCCGGAACGCGGTCGAGGGCGCGTGCGTGCTCGCGCCCGGCGAGGTGGTGAAGCTCGCCGACCTGGCGGAGCGCGTCGAGCGCCGCGAGCGCCGCCCCGCGGCCCGCGCGCCCG
>NZ_JALCYX010000008.1:96786-120893 GCF_022690695.1 Anaeromyxobacter sp. SG17 | reverse complement strand
GCTTGGGTCGGGACACGCGGGATCGCCTCCTGGCGATCCCGCATGATGATCCCCTGGCCGGCCGCTACAAGCCCGGCCGGAAATCCCCATTCAGTCCCATCGCTTGGCCGCTAACCGATCGGCATTGGGGCTAGCGCCCGCCAGGCGGCCGAGCGGCTCAGCGCGCCGCGGGCCGGCGGGGGAGCGCGGCGGCCACGGCGACGGCCGCCGCCGCGAGGTCTGGCTCGGGACGCATGTCCTCCGGCCGCCCCTCGAAGCAGCGGCGCCCCAGCAGCCGTTCCGGCGTGTCCGAGAAGCGCGGAACGAGGTGCAGGTGGAAGTGCCGGAGCACGTCACCGATGGCGAAGGCGTAGACGTGCTCCGCGCCGAGGGCCTCGCGCTGTGCGGCCATGACGCGCGCGACGAGCGGCCCCAGCGCGGCGAGCTCGTCCTCGGGCAGGTCGTACCAGGCGCGGGCGTGCCGCTCGCTCGTCAGGACGAGCCAGCCTCGGAGCGGCGACGGGTCCGCGAGGGCGTGCAGGACGAAGCCTCCCTCGCGCCGCAGGAGGCCGCCGGGAACCCGATGAAGGCCGCGCGAGATCGCGCAACCGATGCACTGTGCGTCAACCATCGGGCCTCCGTGGCGCTTCGTCGCAGGGCCCGCGGACCCCCGATGCGTACACTTACAGCGAATACCGGTTGGAGTGAGCCCGTCAGCGGCACAGCGTGGAAAGCGCCGTTATACCGGAGGCACCATCGATTCGCGCATCGGTTCGTCCCGATCGGGGCTTCCGTCCTCGTGGGGTAGCCCCCAAGTTGCGCGCTTTCGAACGACTTTTTCCGCACGGGCCCCGGCCCGGGAATCGACCGGCCGCATGCCTGTTCCGAACGAGACCAGGAGCACCCAGGTGGAAACCAATCCGAACCCGACCCCGCTCACCCAGCTCATCCGCTCCGAGACGACCGTGGCCGGTCACCGGAATCTCTACTGCCTGCACTACGACGCTTGCCTCGACGTCGCGGTGAGGCTCGACTGGGACAGCTGGTCCTGCGAGAAGTGCCCTCTGTTCAAGCTGCACGAGGAGCCTCGCTCGTTCGCAGGGATGTTCGCGAACGACCGGCGCGGCGGCGGCCAGCCACACTGAAGCGGCGCGCACCCCGCCTGGGTCCGTAAGGGGCGCGCGGCAGCGCGCCCCGGCTCGGCTGACCCGGGGTGACGTGCGCGCGCTGGCGCGGGGGGCGGCTCGCCCGTAGGATCCGCGCCCCATGAGACTCCTCCCGCTCGTCCCACTCTTCTCAGCGTGTCTCCTCGCCGGCGCCCCCGCGCAGGCGGCTGCCCCTGCCGCGACCGACACGCGCGCCGTGGTCGTCGCGCCCGCGGCGCCCGGGAAGCCCACCGCCGCCGAGGCGAGGGCCTTCGTCGACGGCGTCAACTCCGAGCTGAAGCGGCTCTGGATCCGCTCCTCGACGGCCGACTGGATCAAGGCCACCTACATCACCGACGACACCGAGCGAAACGCCGCGGCCCTCAACGAGGACGTGATGGCCTACCTGTCCGGCGCGATCGCGGCGTCGGTCCGGTTCGACGGCCTCGACGTGGACGCGGACACCGCGCGGATGCTGCACCTGCTCAAGGTCGCCTCCCCGCTGCCCGCGCCCAGCGATCCGGCGCGCCGCCGGGAGCTCGCCGAGATCGCCGCCAAGCTCGAGGGCATCTACGGCAAGGGCAAGTGGTGCGGTACGCCCGCGCCCGGCAAGCCGGCGCCGCGCTGCCGCGACCTGCAGGAGCTCGAGGAGGTCCTCGCGAAGAGCCACAGCTACCCCGAGCTGCTCGACGCCTGGACCGGCTGGCACACGATCTCCCGCGAGATGCGGCCGCTCTACACGCGCCTCGTCGCGCTCGGCAACGAGGGCTCGAAGGAGATCGGCTTCCGCGATCTCGGCGACCTGTGGCGCGCCGACTACGACATGCCGCCCGCGGAGTTCGAGGCGGACGTCGACCGGCTCTGGGCGGAGGTGAAGCCCCTCTACGACGACCTGCACTGCTTCGTCCGCGCCCGGCTCCAGAAGCTCTACGGGAAGGAGAGGGTCCCCGACGGCAAGCCCATCCCGGCGCACCTGCTCGGGAACATGTGGGCGCAGGACTGGTCGAACCTCTACCCGCTCGTCGAGCCGTACAAGGGCGCGGGGAGCCTCGACGTGGACGCGGCGCTGAAGCGCCAGAGGTACGATCCGACCCGGATGGTGAAGCTCGGCGAGGCGTTCTTCAGCTCGCTCGGGCTCGACCCGCTCCCGGCCACGTTCTGGCAGCGCTCGCAGCTCGTGAAGCCGAAGGACCGCGAGGTGGTGTGCCACGCGAGCGCGTGGGACGTGACCTACGACGCCGACCTGCGCGTCAAGATGTGCATCCGGCCCACGGAGGAGGATCTCGTCACGATCCACCACGAGCTCGGGCACAACTACTACCAGCGCGCGTACGTGCACCTGCCGGTGCTCTACCAGGACAGCGCCAACGACGGGTTCCACGAGGCGCTCGGCGACGCGATCGCGCTCTCGGTGACGCCCGGCTACCTGAAGCAGGTGGGCCTCGTCCCGGCGGTCGCGAAGGACGACCACGGCGTCATCAACTTCCAGATGAAGAAGGCCCTGGAGAAGGTCTCGTTCCTGCCGTTCGGCCGCCTCATCGACCAGTGGCGCTGGGACGTGTTCAGCGGGAAGGTCGCGCCGGACCGCTACAACGCCGCGTGGTGGGAGCTGCGCCGCAAGTTCCAGGGCGTCGACGCCCCCGTGGCGCGGACCGAGGACGACTTCGACCCGGGCGCGAAGTACCACGTCCCGGCGAACGTGCCGTACACGCGCTACTTCCTCGCCCACGTGTACCAGTTCCAGTTCCACAAGGCGCTCTGCGAGGCGGCCGGGTGGAAGGGTCCCCTGCACCAGTGCTCGATCTTCGGCTCGAAGGACGCGGGGAAGCGGCTCCAGGCGATGATGGAGCTCGGCGCGTCGAAGCCGTGGCCGGAGGCGATGGCCGCCCTGACCGGCTCGAGGAAGGCCGACGCGTCCGCGCTGCTCGAGTACTTCGCGCCGCTGCGCGCGTGGCTGCGCGCGCAGAACGCGGGCCAGAAGTGCGGCTGGTGAGCGCGGGCCGCTGACGAAGGCTCTCGCGCAGGAAAGCGCCCCGGCGGCTCATGGCCGCCGGGGCGCCGTCTTCTCTACGGGCTTGCTCGTCCGCGTCAGACGTCGCGGTCGAGGTCACGGGTCGGGTCGCGCTCGTCCTCGCGCTTGACCTTCTCCTTGAGGTCGCCGACGCCCTGGCGGATCTGGCCCTTCTTCTCCTCCAGCCAGCCCTCGCCCTGCGTCGAGCGGTCCTTCGTGGCGCCGCCGATGCGCTGCTTCACGTCGCCCTTGATCTCCTCGATCTTGCCCTTGATCTGGTCCTTGTTCATCGTTCCCTCCCTTTGGACTTCAACGTAGGGCGCGGGTCCGATGGCGGCCCGCGCGAGGGCCCGCGGCGGGGGCGAGGGAGCGGGCGCGCGGCGCGGAGCCAGACCCGGCGGCGCCCTGGATCCGGGCTCGCGGAGCGCGTCCTCCGGGCGGGCGCGCGTCAGGGCTGCGGGGCTGCGGCGGAGCGGTCGGGCGCGACGCCGCCCGGGGTCGAGGCGCGGCGCCGGCCGAGGCCGGCCCGGAGCCGCTCCATCCAGACGTAGAACACCGGCGTCACGTAGAGCGTGAGGAACTGCGAGAAGACGAGGCCGCCGACGACGGCGAGGCCGAGCGGCTGGCGCGACTCCGCGCCTGCGCCCAGCCCGAACGCGATGGGCAGGGTGCCCATGAGCGCGGCCATCGAGGTCATCATGATCGGCCGGAACCGCACGAGCGACGCCTCGTGGATGGCGTCGCGCGGCGACTTCCCCGTGCGCTGCGCCTCGATCGCGAAGTCGACCATCATGATGCCGTTCTTCTTCACCAGGCCGACGAGCATGATGATGCCGACGAAGGCGTAGATGGAGAGATCGGTGCGGAACAGGAGCAGGGTGACGAGCGCGCCGAAGCCGGCGAAGGGGAGGGCGGTGAGGATCGTGATGGGGTGCACGAAGCTCTCGTAGAGGATCCCGAGCACCACGTAGATGACGAGCACCGCCATCACGAGCAGGAGCCCGAGGCCCCGCATCGACTCCTGGAAGGCCTGCGCCGTGCCCTGGAACCGCGTGGCGACCGTCGCGGGGAGCACCTCCGCGGCGGCGCCCTCGATCCCCTGCATCGCCTCGCCGAGGGAGCGGCCGGGGGCGAGGTTGAAGCTGAGGTTCACCGCCGGGAGCTGCCCGGCGTGGTTCACCGACAGCGGGCCCACCGCGCGGCCCAGCCGCGCGACGGCGTCGAGCGGGACGAGCTTGCCGGACGCGGAGCGGACGTAGACGAGGGAGAGGGCCCCGGGATCGAGGCGGAAGCCCGGGTCGAGCTCCATCAGCACGTCGTACTGGTCCTCGGGCGCGTTGATGACCGAGACCCGGCGCGAGCCGAAGGCGGTGTAGAGCGCGTCCTCGATCGCGAGCGGCGCGATCTGGAGCGCCGCGGCGCGGTCGCGGTCTATCGCGACCGTCACGCGCGGCGACGCGAGCCGCAGGTCGGAGTTCACGTCGGCGAGCGCCGGGAGCGCGCGCATGCGGGCCTCGAGGGCCGGCGCCGCCCTGTAGAGCGCGTCGGTGTCGGCGTCCTGGAGGGTCACCGAGTAGAGGGCGCGGCCGCCGCCGCCGGCGAGCGAGATGGGGGGCGGGTTCATCGGGAACGCCCGGAGCGACGGCACCGCGCCGAGCTCCCCGCGGAGGTCGCGGATCACCTGGTCGACGTGCGCGCGCGTGCCGTCCTTGAGCTTGAGGAACACGAAGCCGCTCGAGACGCTGCGGACCGTCGAGTTCGCGTGCTCGACGGCCGGGTGGCGGGTCGCGATCTCCGCCACCTGCCGGTGCGCGCGCACCATCGCGTCCCAGCTCGTCCCCTCGGCGGGCTCGGTGTTGATGAGGAGCCGCCCCGTGTCCTCGCTCGGGAGGAAGCCCTTCGGGACCGCCTGCCAGAGCGGGATCATCAGGACGAGCACGGCCGCGGAGAAGGCGAGGACCGACCGCGGGTGCGCGAGCGACCAGGTGAGCCCGCGGTCGTAGAAGCGCAGCATCGCGTCGAACGCGCGCTCGGTGCTCCGGTAGAGGCGGCCGTGCCGCTCGGCGGCGTGCGGCTTCAGGAAGCGCGCGCACAGGAGCGGCGTCAGCGTGAGCGACACGAAGCCGGACACCAGGATCGCCGCGCCGATCGTGACCGCGAACTCCTTGAAGAGCCGTCCGACGAGCCCGCCCATGAAGAGGATCGGGAGGAACACCGCCGCGAGCGAGATCGTCATCGAGAGGATCGTGAACGCGATCTCCTTCGACCCGCGGAACGCCGCCTCCCGCGCGGCCTCGCCGCGCTCCATGTGGCGCACGATGTTCTCGAGCATGACGATGGCGTCGTCCACGACGAACCCCACCGCGAGCGTGAGCGCCATGAGCGAGAGGTTGTCGAGCGAGTAGCCCATCGCCGCCATGATCCCGAAGGTGCCGACGAGCGAGACGGGGAGGGCGAGGCTCGGGATGACCGTCGCGGGCAGGTTCCTGAGGAACAGGAAGATGACGAGGACGACGAGGACGAGCGTGAGGAGGAGCGTGAACTGCACGTCCCCGACCGAGTGGCGGATCGACTCGGAGCGATCGTAGATGACCTTGAGCTCGACGGCCGCCGGGAGCTGCTGGTTGATCGTCGGGAGCAGCTCCTGCACCTCCCGCGCGATCCGCACGGTGTTCGTGCCCGGCTGCCTGCGCACCGCGACGGTGACGCTCCGCTGGTCCTTGCCGCCCTGGACGAACCACGCCGCGACGCGGTCGTTCTCGACGCCGTCCTTCACCTCGCCGAGGTCGGCGAGGCGCACCGGCGCCCCGTCCCGGAAGGCGACCACCACCTGGCGGAAGTCGGCGGCGGTGAGGAGCCCGCCGGTCGCCTCGACGGTGTAGGCGCGGTCCCGGCCCTCGACCACGCCGGTGGGCAGGTTCGCGTTCGCGTTGCGGACGGCCGCGGTGACCTCCTCGAGGCCGAGCCCGCGAGCCTGGAGCGCGCGGGGATCGAGCTGGATCCGCACCGCGTACTTCTGCGCGCCGAAGATCGCCACCTCGGCCACCCCGGGGACGGTCGCGACCCGCTGCGCGACGAGGTCCTGCGCGTAGCGGTTCACCGCCGAGAGCGGCAGGGTGGGGGAGGTGAGCGAGAGGTAGAGGATGGGCTGGTCCGCCGGGTTCACCTTCCGGAACGTGGGCGGGTTCGGCATGTTCGACGGGAGCTGGCCGAGGCTCGCCGAGATCGCCGCCTGCACGTCGAGCGCCGCCGAGTCGATGTCCCGGTCGAGGTCGAACTCGAGCGTGATCGAGGTCGAGCTCTGGCTCGACGACGAGTTCATCGTCTTGATGCCGGCGATGTTCGAGAACTGGCGCTCGAGCGGCGTCGCGACGGACGCGGCCATCGTCTCGGGGCTCGCCCCGGGGAGCGAGGCGTTCACCGAGATGGTGGGGAAGTCCACCACGGGGAGGTCGGAGACGGGCAGGCTCCGGTAGGCGAACACGCCGAACAGCGTGAAGCTCGCCATGACGAGCGTCGTCATGACGGGCCGCCGGATGAACGGGGCGGAGAGGTTCATCGCGCCGCGCCCTTCGCGCCGCCGTCGCCGGTCCCGGGCGCGGGCCGCTCGCCGAGGAGCTCGACCGGCGCGTCCGGCCGCAGCTTGAGCTGCCCCTCGGTGACGACGAGCTCGCCCGCCGCGATCCCCTCGCCGATCACCGTCTCCGCGTCGCCCGCCTGCTGGACGACGACCGGGCGCAGCACCGCCTTGCGCTCGGCGCTCACGACGTAGGCGTAGTCGCCCTGCTGGCCGGACGCGACCGCGGACGCCGGCACCACGATGGCGCGGCTCCGCTCTGCGATGCGGAGGAACACGTCCACCACCTGGCCGGGCAAGAGCGCCTCGTCCTCGTTCTCGACGCGCGCCTTGAGCAGGATCGTGCCGGTGGCGGCGTCCACGGCGTTGTCCATGAAGGCGAGCGTCGCCTCGACGTCGGCGTCGCCGCCGGCCGGGCGCACGCGCACCGGCAGGCCGGTCACGCGGCCACGCAGCGCCGCGAGGTGGCGCTCCGGGATGGAGAACGCCGCGAAGACCGGCTTCACCTGCTCGATGGTCACGAGCGGCTCCTGCGCGCCGGAGGAGACGAGGTTCCCGGGGTGCACGAGCAGCCGCCCGGTCCGCCCCGCGGCGGGCGCGCGGAGCGTGCAGTAAGAGAGGTCGAGCGCGGCGCGGTCCACCGCGGCCTGGTCTGCGACCACCGTCGCGTCGAGCGCGGCGGCGTTCGCGCGGGCCGCGTCGTGCTGCTGGCGCGTCACGTACTCCTTCTCCACGAGCTCGGCGTAGCGCTTCGCGTCGGCGCGCGCGTTCTCCGCCCGGGCCCGATCCTGCTCGAGCCTCGCCCGCGCGCCGGCGAGCGCGGCGGCGTAGGGGCGGCGGTCGATCTCGAGGAGCAGGTCGCCCTTCTTCACCTGCTGGCCCTCGGTGAAGTGCACCGCCACGATCGGCCCGGACACCTGCGCGCGCACCGCGACGGACTGGTTCGCGACGATGCGGCCGACGGCGCGCACCTCGACGGGCACGTCCTTCTCCACCGCGCGCTCCGCGCGGACGGGGACGGGGCGTGGCCCGGCCACGCTGCGGGCGTCGCCGCGCGAGCAGCCGGCGAGGGCGCCGGCGAGGACGAGGGCCGCGGCGGTGGAGGCGGTGCGAGGGGTCATGGTGTTCCTTCGAGCGCGGGCGGCGCGACCTGCGGGTCGGACGGCGCGGGGGCCGCGGGCGCCGCGGCGGGGAGATCGAGGCGGCCGCTCGCGCGCGTGAGCTGGGCGAGCGCGACGAGATAGTCGGAGCGCGCGCGCACGTTCTCGGCCTGGGCGGTCTCGAGGGCGGACTGGGCGTTCAGGAGGTCCAGGATCGAGCCGACGCCCTCCTGGTACCGGCCACGCGCCACGTCGGAGGACGCGCGGGCGGAGGCGAGGAGGTCGCGGGAGGTCTCGAGCCGGCGCCCCGCGCTGCTGAGGCCCTGGTAGCTCGTCCAGACGTCGAGCGCGACCCGCTGCCCGGCGGCGTCGGCGCGCGCCCGCGCGGCGTCGGCCGTGGCGCGCGCGGCGAGCGCGTCGTAGGCGGGGCCGAGCCCCTCGAACATCGGGACGCGGAGGACGAGGCCCGCCGACCACGAGGTGGTCGGGTCGAGCCCCTCGGGCGCGAGGTAGTGGGTGCGCCCGGCGCTCGCCTGGAACGAGAGCGTCGGCCAGGCGGCGCGGGAGGCCGCCCGGGCGCGGGCATCGGCCGCGTCGGCCAGGGCGCGCGCCCGGGCGACGTCCGGGTTGCGGGCCGCCGCCAGCGCGAGGAGCTCGTCCACCGTGGGCCGCGCCCGCGCCGTATCCACCTCCGCGGGCAGCGCGCCGACCTCGAGCTCGGCGGTGGGGGAGAGACCCGCCAGCGTGGCGAGCGCGCCGCGGAGGGCGAGCGCCTGGCCCTCCGCCTGCTGCAGCACGAGCTGCACCTGCGAGAGCGCCGTCCGCGCCTGCAGCACGTCGGCGATGGTGGCGAGCCCCGCCTGGCGCCGGGCCTCCGCGGCGGCGAGGCTCGTCTCCGCCTGACGGACGGAGGTCTTCTCCGCCTCGGCGAGGGCGCGCGCGCCGAGGTACTGGAAGTACGTCTGCTGCACCTGCAGCACGAGATCGGCCACCGCCGCGTGCTCGGCGAGCCGCGCCGCCACGAGGAGCCGGTCGGCCGCGTCGACGAGCGCACCCCGCGCGCCGAGATCGAGGAGCAGCCAGGTGAGGCTCGCGCTCGCGCCCGCGGTCGTGCTCGTCGAGGACGCGCGGTTGGGGCCGCCGCCCGAGCGCTGGCGCAGGAGCGAGGCCGTCGCCTCGAGCGAGGGCCAGTACAGGCTGCGCTGCGAGCCGGCCTGGGCGGCCGCGGCGCGCGCGTCGTGCCACGTGGCCCGGGTCGCCGGCTCGCGCGCGAGCGCGAGGTCGACGAGGTCGGCGAGCGAGCGCGGCGCGGGGACGGGCTCCGGCGCCTGCGGCTGTGGCTGGGGAGGCGCGGCCGGCGCGGGCGCGCCCACCTCGCGAGCGACGTCGCGCGGCGGCGTCGTCCGGCTCGAGACGTAGCGTGAGGGCGAGACCGTGCCGCACGCGCCGAGCAGGGCGAGGGCGGACGCGGCGACGGCGGCCCCACGGACCGCGCTGCTGGAGGGCGTAGGAGGGGGCATCGGCAGCCCCTGTTGTGGAGGAGATGAACCCGCCCGTCAACGGGCTCGACGACCCGCGCCCGCCCTCAGGACTCTCCGCGCAGGAGCGGGTCGAGACGGCCCTCGCGGTCGAGCGCGTCGAGGTCCGAGAACCCGCCCAGCGAGCGTGCGCCCACGAAGACCTGCGGCACCGTCATCTGGCCGCTCTTCTCGACGAGCCAGGCGCGCAGCGCGTCATCGCCCTCCACGCTCACCTCCTCGTACGCGACGCCCTTGCTCGAGAGGAGCGCCTTGGCGCGAACGCAGTAGGGGCAGTTCCGCTTCGTGTAGACGGTCACCTGGGGTGCGGTCATGTCATCTTCTTAATCCGATCGGTCCCTCTCCGGCTCGCGAACGACCGAGCCTCGGGCGCCGCCGGGCGCCACCGCGGTGGCGGCGAGGCCGCCCGCGGGGGCGCAGGGGACACGGCGAAGACCTCGAGCCGTCGCCTCAGCGAACGAGGCGCGAGCGGGGAGCGGCGCCGGCCGGCTCGAAGGCGGGCCCGCGGACGGTCTGCGCGAGCGCGCGCAGGCGCCGGATGCGCTCCTCGGCGGGCGGGTGGGTCGAGAACAGGCGCGAGAGCCCGCCCGTCACCGCGCCGAACGGGTTCACGATGAACAGGTTCGCCGTGGCGGGGGTGGCGGCGCTCGGGAGCTGCTCCGCCGCCCGGTGGAGCTTCTCCAGCGCGCCGGCGAGGGCGAGCGGATCCCCGGCGAGGCGCGCCCCGGTCTCGTCGGCGAGGTACTCGCGCGAGCGCGAGATGCCGAGCTGGACGAGCGTCGCGCCGATGGGCGCGAGGAGCGCGAGCGCGAGCCCGCCCGCGGGGGAGCCGCCCTCCTCGTCCTGGCTCCCGCCCCCGAACATCCCGGTGAACGCGAGCGCGTTCGCGACGTGCGAGACGGCGGTCGCGAGCCCCGCGGCGACGCTCGCCACGAGGATGTCGCGGTTCGCCACGTGCGCGAGCTCGTGCGCGAGCACGCCGCGCAGCTCGCGCTCGTCGAGGATCTCCACGATCCCGCGCGTCACCGCCACGACGGCGTGCTTCGGGTCGCGGCCCGTGGCGAACGCGTTCGCGTGCGGGTCGTCCATGAAGAACACCCGCGGCTTCGGGATCCCCGCGCGCCCGGCGAGCTCCGCGACGATCCCGTGCAGCCGCGGCGCCTCGGCCTCGGGCAGCTCGCGGGCGCGGTGCATCCTGAGGACGATCCGGTCGGAGAAGAAGTAGCTGACGAGGTTCATGGCGACCGCGAGCGCGGTGAACAGCCAGAACGCGTTCGGGCCGAGGCTCGCGCCGACGCCGACGAGGATCGCGGAGAGGGCGCCGAGCAAGAGGACGGTCTTGAGCTGGTTCATCATGGCAATGCCTCCGGGCAGCGCGGCATTGATGCCGCCCGCGGCATCCCCAGTCCATTTCAAAATGTCGGCGCGAGACTGCGGAAAAGCCTGGGATAGCGCCGCCGGCTCACGCCGCGGCCCCGAACAGCGCGTCGCGCGCGGCCTCGGCGATCGCGACCACGGCGGGGTGGCGCAGGCGGCGCTCGACGGTGATGGCGTAGAAGGTCTCGCGCACCTCGTCCGCGCGGCCGACGACCTGCACGCCGTGCTCGGAGCGGATCTCCTCCTCGAGCACCCGCGGCGCCGCGAACACGCCGAGCCCGCGCTCGCCGAACGCCATCATGAGCGCGCTGTCATCGAACTCGCCCGCGAGCTCGGGACGAACGCCGAGCCCGTCGAGCCAGCCGTCCAGCGCACGGCGGAGCGCCGTCCCCGGCGACGGCAGGAGCGCGGGCGCGCCCTGCAGCGAGCGCGGGAAGCCCTTGCGAAGGCCCGCGTGGCGCGCCGCCGCGAAGAACGACGTGCCGCAGTCGCCCAGGCGGTGGTTGAAGGCCTTCACCTTCACCTCCTCGGAGGCGGGCACGTCGGCGATCACGACGTCGAGCTCGTGCAGGGCGAGCGCGGCGAGGAGCTGCGGCAGCGGCCCCTCCCGGCAGACGAGCGTCAGGTCCGGGTGCGCGTCCACCGCCGGCTGGAGCAGGAGCGCCGCCATGCGCTTCGGGATGACGTCCACCACGCCCGCGACGAGCCGGAGCCGCTGGCCGGTCGGCAGGCCCTTCACCGCGCGCTGCAGCTCGCTCCCCGTCCGGAAGATGTCGTCCGCGTAGCGGAGGACCGTGCGGCCGACGTCCGTGAGGACGAGCCGCCGACCCTGCCGCTCGAGCAGCTTCACGCCCAGGCTCGCCTCGAGGGTCTTCAGCTGGTTCGAGATGGTGGGCTGCGCGAGCCGCAGCTCCTGGCTGGCCTTGGCGATGCTGCCCGCGCGGGCCACCGTCCAGAAGTAGAAGAGGTGATGGTAGTTGAGCCACTCCATGGTGAGGGAAAGTCTAACGGACACCGTGAAACTTTCTCATCCTGAGCGGGGCTGAGCCGTCTATGAAGAGGCGGGGCCGCGCGACGGCGGCACGGGAGACCCGCGGATGATCGAGAGCGTAGGCACCCCCGGCCTGTGGGCGGGGTTCGTCGTGTTCGTGCTGGCGATGCTCGCGCTCGATCTCGGCGTCTTCAACCGCAAGGACCACGTCGTCTCGGCGCGCGAGGCGCTCCGCTGGACCGCGGTGTGGATCGGCCTCGCCCTCGCCTTCGACGGCCTCGTCTGGTGGCGGTTCGGGTCCGGGCCGGCGATCGAGTTCCTGACCGGCTACCTCATCGAGAAGTCGCTCTCCGTCGACAACCTCTTCGTCTTCGTCATCATCTTCGGGACGTTCGCGATCCCCGCGGCCTACCAGCACCGCGTGCTGTTCTGGGGCATCCTCACCGCGCTCGTCCTGCGCGCGCTCATGATCGTGGGCGGGAGCGCGCTCCTCGCGCGCTTCCACTGGCTCATCTACGTGTTCGGCGCGTTCCTGCTCGCCACCGGCGTGCGGCTGTTCTTCCACAAGGGCGAGGAGCACCACCACCCGGAGCGGAGCTGGGCCTTCCAGGTCCTCCGCAAGGTCATCCCGTCGACGCACCGCATCGAGGGGCACGCCTTCTTCCTCCGCGAGGCCGGCCGGCTCGTGGCGACGCCGCTGTTCCTCGCGCTCGCGCTCATCGAGATCTCCGACGTGGTGTTCGCGCTCGACTCCATCCCCGCGATCTTCGGCGTGACGCTCGACCCCTTCATCGTCTTCACGTCCAACATCTTCGCGATCATGGGGCTCCGCTCGCTCTACTTCGCGGTCGCGCAGCTCCTGAACCGCTTCGAGTACCTGTCCGCCGGGCTCGCGGCGGTGCTCGTCTTCATCGGGGCGAAGATGCTCGCGTCGCGCTGGGTCCACGTGCACGCGCTCGTCTCGCTCGCGGTGGTGGTGGCGCTCCTCGGCGGGGCCGTGATCTTCTCGCTCGTGAAGACGCGTCGGGCCGGCGCGCCCACCGCGGCGCGCGCGTCGTCCGGGACGTGACGGGGCGTCGGCGTCGAGCGGGCGGCGCTCAAGTCCCGGCGCTGACGCGGCGGTACAGCGTGCCCGGCACGAGCGACAGGAGCAGCATCGCGGCCGCCACGGCGAGGTCGTTCCAGCGCGCGGCCGGCGAGCGCTGCGGCAGGACCAGCGCGGCGACGACGAGCCAGGCGGACAGCGCCGTGTTCGCGAAGCGCGCCTTCGCCCGCGTCATCCCCAGGACCGCGAAGATGGCGGCGAGGAGCCCGACCGCCCACGCGTTCGTGAACGAGGGCGTGGTGCGGGGGAACGCGAAGGCCGAGAAGAACAGCCAGAGCGCGAGCATCAGGTTGAGCGTCCGGGCGGGCATTCGGACCTCCTCGCGCTGAAGATGCTCCGGCTCTTCCTCGCCGGCCCGCCCTCCCGCCCGGTGCGCGCGCGCGGTCCCTGCCGCCTGCCCGCTCGCGCACCCGGCGGCCCGCGCGCGGCGTCGCTCAGTCGAAGACGACCGTCTTGTTGCCGTGGACGATGATCCGGTCCTCGCAGTGCCACCGCACGGCGCGCGCGAGGACGCGGCGCTCGAGGTCGCGGCCGAGCCGCTTCAGATCGTCGACCGAGTGCCGGTGCGTCACGCGCCCGACGTCCTGCTCGATGATCGGGCCGGCGTCGAGCTCGGCCGTGACGTAGTGCGCGGTGGCGCCGACGATCTTCACTCCGCGCTCGTGCGCCTGCCGGTACGGGTCCGCGCCCACGAACGCCGGGAGGAACGAGTGGTGGATGTTGATCATGCGGTTCGGCCAGCGCGAGACGAGCTCGGGTGAGACGATCTGCATGTAGCGCGCGAGGACGACGAGGTCGGCGCGCCCGTCGACGAGCGCGCCCAGCCGAGCCTCCGCCTCGGCGCGGATGTCGCGCGAGTTCGGCACGTGCTCGAACGGGACGCCGAACGCCTCGACGGCGGGGCGCAGATCCGGGTGGTTCGAGACGACGAGCGAGACCTCGCCGCCGAGCTCGCCGCGCTTCCAGGTCCAGAGGAGCTCGAGCAGCGCGTGGTCGTGCTTCGAGACGAGGACCGCGATGCGCTTTCGCCGGGAGGAGAGGGTGAGGCGCCAGTCCATCGCGAACGGGCGCGCGACGTCGAGGGCGAACGCCCGCTCGAGATCCTCCGGCGGGAGGTCCAGCCGGTCCGTCTGGAACTCGAGCCGCGTGAAGTAGACGCCGCCGTCCTCCTCGGCGGTGTGCTGATCGAAGTCGGTGATGTTCGCCCCGTGGCGGAAGAGGAAGCTCGAGATCGCGGCGACGATCCCGGGGCGGTCGGGGCACTGGACGAGGAGGATGGCGCGAGGGTGGGTCACGGGACCGGGCAAACTAGCAAAAAAGCGGGGCTGGACGCGCGCGACCAGCGCTCGCACGCGCGTCCAGCCCGGCCCCCTCCCGTGGAAACCCCTGGGTGCCGCAGGCCATTGCGACCCCCGTGCCATCCGGGCGCGAGGGAGAACCCTGCAATCTCCATGGGTTCCGCCGCGGGCTGGGGCGTCGGCTGCGTTGCGCTGGGGCAATTGACGCAGCGCTGGGGAGGGCGGCCCAGGGTGCGACCGGAGGCCGCATGGACAGCCGCATCGTTCGCCGCGCCCGAGTCTCGTGCCGCCCGCGCGAGGGTTCGCCGCGCGCCGGAGGAAGGCGGCTCGACGACTCCGCCCGCACGTTCGAAAGGTGCGACAATACAGCGCAATCCACCCCCAAAGATTGCGCGCCGGAAAGCAACGGTGTTGATGTGGGACAAGGCTATCGTCCCAGGCGCGGGCGTATCGGTGGGCGAGCGTCGCGACGGAGGTCTTCCGGGAGGGGGAGGATGTCCAGGGCCGCAGGGCACCCGGCCGAGAGCACGCCGCCGACAGGCGAGCGGGGGCCCGCGGAGCGCCCTGCGCCGCCCTCCGACGACGCCCGCGCCCTCGAGCGGCTCGCGCGCGCGATCGCGCCGCGCTCGGTCGGCGACCTCGGCTTCGACATTCCCTGGCAGCAGCGGCTCTCGACCCGGTTCTTCACGATGATCGCCGTCGTCGCCCTGGGCGTCGTCGCCGCGTTCTTCTTCGCCGAGGTGGCGGTGCAGCGTCACCTGCTGTCGCAGGTCGTCGCGGAGTCCGATCTCCTCAGCCACACCATCCGCAACGCGCTCCACCGCGCCATGCTCCAGGACCGCCGGGGCGACGCCTACCTCATCATGCAGGACATCGGGCGCCAGCCCGGCATCGAGATGGTGCGCATGATGGACGCCGAGGGGCGGATCACCTACTCGACGGAGCGGGTGGAGATCGGCCGCAGCGTCGATCGCAACGCGGAGGCGTGCTCCGGGTGCCACGCCGCCGACGAGCCGCTCCACCGGGTGGACCTCAAGGAGCGGAGCCGCGTCTTCACCCCGAACGGCCACCGCGTCCTCGGGATCATCACCCCCATCTACAACGAGGCGTCCTGCTCCACCGCCGCCTGCCACGCGCACCCGGCCGAGCGGAAGGTGCTCGGCGTCCTCGACGTCGGGGTGTCGCTGTCGCGCCTCGACGAGGAGACCGCCGGGTTCCGCTGGCGCACGCTCGCGGCCGCGGCCGCCGCCGCCGCGCTCCTCGGCCTGTTCGTCTGGTTCTTCACGGGCCAGCACCTGATGCGCCCCGTCGCGGCGCTCGTCCAGGCGACCCGCCGGGTCGCCCGCGACCAGCTCGAGCTCGAGATCCCCGTCACGTGGAGCGGGGAGCTCGGCCTCCTCGGCGCGTCGTTCAACGAGATGACGCGGTCCCTGCGCAAGGCGAAAGGCGACCTCGACGCGCTCATGCACAGCCTCGAGCGGCAGGTGCAGGAGCGGACGGCGGCGCTGCGCGCGGCGCAGGATCAGCTCGTCCGGAACGAGAAGCTCTCGTCCCTCGGCAAGCTCTCCGCCTCGATCGCGCACGAGATCAACAACCCGCTGGCCGGCATCCTCACCTTCGCGAAGCTCATCGTGCGGACGCTCGAGGCGGGCGTCCCGGACGAGTCGACGCGCCGGGCGCTCATCAAGCACCTCCTCCTCGTCGAGCGCGAGACCGAGCGCTGCAGCGCCATCGTCCGCAACCTGCTCGACTTCGCGCGCGAGCGGCCGCTGGCCGTGAAGGACGTGAACGTGAACGACGTCGTGGAGGAGGCGCTGCAGCTGCTCGCGAACCAGATCCACATCCAGGGCATCACGCTCGAGAGGCGCCTCGCCGAGGTGCCGGTGGTCGCCGCCGACTTCGGCCAGCTCCGCCAGGCGTGCGTGAACGTCATCATGAACGCGTGCGAGGCGATGGGGCGCAGCGGCCGGCTCGAGATCGAGAGCGCGCTCGTGGAGGGCGGCCGGTGGGTGGAGCTCTCGTTCGCCGACACCGGCCCCGGCATCGCGCCCGAGCACCTCTCCAAGATCTTCGACCCGTTCTTCACGACGAAGGAGCGCGGCACTGGGCTCGGGCTCTCCGTCGTCTACGGCATCGTCGAGCGGCACGGCGGCAAGGTCGAGCTCACGAGCGAGGTGGGGAAGGGGACTCGCATCGCGCTGCGGATCCCGCCGCGCCCCGCGGAGGACGCGACCGCGCCGGTCGTGCCGGCGGGAGGGGCGGGGTGAGCGCGCGTGGACGGCGAGGGGCGGCGTCCTCCGCGGGCTCCGGGAACCTGAATGCTCTCGATCTTCGTCTGGTGGATCGGTGAGGGAGAGGTCGATCGCGAGCTGATGGAGCACGTCCGCGTCCACCTCGCCGCCGCCTTCGGCCGCCCCGTCTTCCTCTGGGAGTCCCCGGAGCGGCCGCGCCACGCCTACGACGAGAAGCGCAAGCAGCACCGGACGACGCCGATCCTGAGCTGGCTCGGCGAGGCCGGGCCGGGCTCCGGGAAGGTGCTCGGCATCACCGACGGCGACCTGTTCATCCCCATCCTCACCTACGTCTTCGGCGAGGCCCAGCTCGGCGGCGGCGCGGCGGTGGTGTCGCTGAAGCGGCTCGTCGAGCCCGGCCCCGGCGGGCGGGCGCTGCTCGCCCTGCGGCTCGCCAAGGAGGCGGTGCACGAGGTCGGGCACGCCTTCGGCCTCGTCCACTGCGGACACGAGCGCTGCGTCATGTCGCGCTCGCCCGCGGTCCGCGAGGTGGACGCGAAGGGCGTCGATCTCTGCCCCGAGTGCCGCAGCCACCTGGACGACGTCTCCGAAGGAGCGTGAAGCCATGGCGAACGAGAGGACCCGCATCCTGGTGGTGGACGACGAGGAGATCGTCCGGGAGTCGCTCGGCGGCTGGCTCGAGAAGGACGGCTACACCGTCGGCACGATGCCCGAGGGCCGCTCGGCGATCGAGGCGCTCAAGAGAGAGCGCTGGTCCATCATGATCGTCGATCTGAAGATGCCGGGGATGGACGGCCTCCAGGTGCTCGAGGAGGCGAAGAAGCTCCAGCCGGACGTCGCCGTCGTGATCATGACGGCCTACGCCACGGTCGACACCGCCGTGAGCGCGATGAAGATGGGCGCCTACGACTACCTCGTGAAGCCGTTCGATCCCGAGGAGCTGTCGCTCATGATGCAGAAGATCGTCTCCCAGCAGTCGCTCGTGCGGGAGAACGCGGTGCTGCGCCAGGCGCTCCGGCAGGAGTACCGCTTCCGCGACCTGCTCTCGAAGAGCCCGGCCATGCAGTCCGTGTTCGAGCTCGCCCGCACCGCGGCGCGCTCGAACTCGACGATCCTCGTCCTCGGCGAGTCCGGCAGCGGCAAGGAGGTGCTCGCCCGGGCCATCCACGCCGAGAGCCCGCGGGCGGAGGGTCCGTTCGTTGCGGTCTCCTGCGCGGCGCTGACCGAGAGCCTGCTCGAGTCGGAGCTGTTCGGTCACGAGAAGGGGGCGTTCACCGGAGCCATCTCGCGGCGAAAGGGGAAGTTCGAGGCGGCGCACGGCGGCACCCTGTTCCTCGACGAGGTGGGCGACATCGGTCCGAAGCTGCAGCTCGATCTGCTGCGCGTGCTCGAGGAGCGCCGCTTCCATCGCGTGGGCGGCAACGAGCCCATCGAGGTGGACGTCCGGATCGTGGCGGCGACGAATCGCGACCTGCGCCGCGCGGCCCGCGAGGGCAAGTTCCGCGAGGACCTGTTCTACCGCCTGAACGTCATCCCCATCCTCATCCCGCCGCTGCGCGAGCGGCGGGAGGACATCCCGCTCCTCGTCGAGAACTTCGTCGAGCGGCTGTCGGTGGAGATGAAGCGGCGGATCGAGGGGCTCACGCCCGAGGCGATGAGCGCACTCATGGCGCACGACTGGCCGGGCAACGTGCGCGAGCTCCGGAACGTGCTCGAGCGCGGCGCCGTCGTGGCCTCGGGGCCCGTCATCCAGCTCTCCGATCTCGGGCTCCCCACCAAGCTCGACGCGCCGCCCCGGCACGGGACGCTCGCGTCGCTCGAGGAGGTCGAGCGGCGGCACGTCGCGGCGATGCTCGCGCACACCAACGGGAACGTGAGCCAGTCGGCCCGCATCCTCGGGATCGACCGCGTGACCCTCTACAACAAGATGAAGAAGTGGGGGCTCCGCAGGGACGGCGAGGAGGCGGAGCTCGCGCCCGGAAGCGAGCCCAGCGCGGGCGGGTAGGCGCCCGCTCGCGAGCCTTCGGCGCTCGGCCGCCCCCCGCGGCTCGGCACCAGGTGGTTTGACACCCGGGCGGTCACCGGCGATTCTCCCCGCCGCCGTGAGAGGTCCATCGGAGGCGAAGATCGCCGGGCCCGCGCTCGACGCGTGCGCACCCGAACAGCGCGCGCCGCCAGTTCTCGGTTCGCTCGTCCGCGCGCACGGCCCCGCGCTCGCGGCGGCCGCGGTCGGCATCGCCTGGTTCGCTTCGAAGGTCGGGCTCGCGGTGGTCCACCCCTCCCACGTCGGCTGGCTGATGTCGGGCGACTGGGGCGCGAACTTCGTGGGCTGGCTGTTCTTCCGGTCCGCGCCCATCTCCCTGCCGCTCGGAGCCAACCCCTTCTATCCGTTTCCGGTCGGCTCGACCCTCGGCTTCACCGATTCGATCCCGCTCGTCGCGATCCTCCTGAGGCCCTGGGCGTCATTCCTCCCGCGGGACTTCCAGTACGTCGGCGCGTGGCTCCTCCTGGCCTTCGCGCTGCAGGGCTTCGTCGGGGCGAAGCTCGTGAAGCTCGCGACGCCGCACCCGGCTGCGCAGGCGCTCGGGGGCGCGCTGCTCGCGCTGTCGCCGCCGCTCCTCGATCGCCTCCGCTACGGCCATGCGAGCCTGTCCGCCCACTGGATCGTCCTCGTCGCGCTCTGGCTCGCGCTGGCGCCGGTCGAGCCCCGGCGGGTGCGTGGACGCATCGTGGCCGCCCTGCTGCTCGTCTTCCTCTGCGCGGGCGTGCACCCGTACTTCGTGGTGATGACCGCGGCGTTGGCGGCCGCGCTCGTCGTGCGGCTCGTGGCCGTGGAGCGCCTCGGCGGGCCCGCGCTGCTCCTCGGCGGCCTCGCGAGCATCGCGGTAGCGGCCGCAGCCGGGCTCTTCCTCTTCGGATTCCTCGGGAGTGGCGTGCGCTCCGAGGCGCAAGGGTTCGGGTTCTTCTCCGCCGATCTCGCCACGCTCGTGAACCCCATGGGCTGGTCACGCGTCATCGGGAGCCTCCCGGTCCAGGGTGGACAGTACGAAGGCTTCGGCTACCTCGGCGCGGGCGCGCTCCTCCTCGTGCTCGTCGGGATCGGCCTCACCCTCGCGCTGCGTGGGACGCGGCCCTCGCCCGGCGCGCTCGCGCGGTCGACGCCGATCGGGGCGGTCACGCTGCTCCTCTTCGTCTTCGCGCTCTCGGACGCGATCACCTTCGCGGGAGAGCGCATCCTGACGCTCGGGCTGTACGCCCTCGTTCCCCAGCTGGGGAGCACGTTCAGGTCCTCGGGCCGGTTCGTCTGGCCGCTCCATTACCTCATCGTCCTGGCTGCGATCGCGGCGGTCGCGACCGCGCTGCGGACGCGGCCACGTGCGCTCGTAGCCGCACTGGCGCTCTCCTTCGCGGCGCAGGCTGCGGACGTGAATCCTCCGGAACCGCTGCAGCTCGGGACCGAGCCGTGGCGTCCCCCGGGTTCCGAGGTATGGGAGCTCGCGCGCGGCGGGTACCAGCACCTCGCGATGTACCCGCCATATCTCATTGCTGGAGGGGAGCCCGTCGCAAAGCGCGAGGACGAGTGCGGACCGCCCGTCTGGCCGCCTGACGCGCAGCTCGGTCTCGCGCACGTCGCGTACAGGCTCGGGCTCAAGTTCAACGGGGCGTACGCTGCGCGCCTCGATCCGGACCGCGCCGCGGCCTACTGCCGGGAGCTCTACGGCGCCGTCTCCGGGGCGCGGCTGGATCCTGCGACGATCTACGTGGTCCGTCCGCAACAGGTCGAGGCGTTCCGTCGCGCGCACGGGATCTGCGGTCGAGTCGACGGCGCCCCTGTCTGCGTCAGCGGCGAGCGCGACGGCGACCCGTTCGCGCGAGCGGTGCGAATGAACCCGCTCCCCTGACGTGGCAGCGCGCGCGCGACGAACCGTCGCGCGCGTCCGGTCGCCTCCACCCGGGATCGCATGCGCGCCGGGCATGGGCCGTCTCCTGCGGGAGCGCAGGTCTCGGCCTCCACGAGCGCCGTTGAATCCCTCCACGGCCGTGGAGTAACTCGCCATCGCGCCCGCGATCGCTCGCAACCGCGCGTGATCGCGCGCGAAGGTTCCCGCCATACGAGCGGCCCCCGCTGCGGGTCGTCGAGATTCTCGACGGCCGCCGCCGCTCGAGTGGGGAGCCGCGGCGAGGGGTGGGCGCGGCGCCCCCGCAGTAACCCTGCGTAAACAATCCCGAACCGACGCTCCGGCCGTGCGCGCCGCGGCGATGGCCCGGCGCGTGCTCTAGCGACCAAGCGGGAAGGCCACCACCCCCGCAGGAATCGAAAGGAGCACGCCATGATGTTCGCCTTCGTGTTCGCGCTTTTCGGAGTCGCGGTGCTCGGAACCCTGAACCTCGTCGCCGCCCGCTAGGCGCCTCGAGCTGCCCGGAGACGACCATGAGGATCGGACGCAGAGGGTTCTTCAAGATCGCCGCAGTGACGGGAGGGGCCGCGGGCGCCGCTTCGGCGTCGGCGGCCTTGCCGCACGCGGAGGGGACGGACACGCCAGGCGTGCTCGTCGACACGACCCTCTGCGTCGGCTGCCGCGCCTGCGAGGCCGCGTGTGCCGAGAAGAACGCGCTCCCGGCGCCGCCGGCGAGCGACGACGTGATGAGGCAGCGGCGCGACACCGCTCCCCAGGTCTTCACCGTCGTGAACCGCGCCGAGAAGGAGGACGGGACCGTCCGCTTCGCGAAGAAGCAGTGCATGCACTGCCTCGCGCCCGGGTGCGCGTCCGCGTGCCCGGTCCGGGCCATGGACAAGACGCCGGCCGGGCCGGTGGTCTACGACCCGTCGAAGTGCATGGGCTGCCGCTACTGCATGATCGCCTGCCCGTTCGACGTGCCGAAGTACGAGTACGACAGCTGGAAGCCGCGCGTCCGCAAGTGCGGGTTCTGCGCGGACCGCCAGGCGAAGGGGCTGAAGCCCGCGTGCACCGAGGTGTGCCCCTCCGGCGCGCTCACCTTCGGTCACCGGGCGGAGCTCATCGAGCTCGCGAAGACCCGCATCTACACGAACCCCGGCAAGTACGTGCCGCACGTCTACGGCGAGCACGAGGCCGGCGGGACGAGCTGGCTGTACATCACCGACGTCGACCTCGAGAAGCTCGCGCTCCGCACCGACGTCCCGGAGAAGGACATCCCGAGCCTCGTGTCCGGCGCGCTGGGCGCCCCGCCGTTCGTGATGACCCTGTGGCCCCCGCTGTTGATGGGGCTCTACGCCTTCTCGCGCCGCCGCGACACGGTCGAGGGCGACGCGCAGGAGAACGCAAAGGAGGACCGCCATGGCTAGCGCGCAGGCCGGTGCCGCCGTCGCGGCGCACCCGTCGTTCGTCCGCGAGAAGATCCTGCTCGGCATGAGCGTGCGCGAGTACGTCCGCTCCTGCTGCACGCCCGCGAACGCGGTCGCGGCGGCCATCCTGGTCGTCGGCGTCCCGATCCTCGTCTACCGGTTCATCGCCGGTCTCGGCGCCACGACGGCCCTGTCCCAGACCGCCCCATGGGGCCTCTGGATCGGGTTCGACATGATGACCGGGATCGCGCTCGCCGCGGGTGGGTTCACCATCGGCGCGACCGTCCAGCTCTTCGGGCTGAAGGCGTACCACCCCATCGAGCGGCCGGCGATCCTCACGGCCTTCCTCGGCTACGTGATGGCCGTCATCGGGCTGCTCGCCGACCTCGGCCGGCCGTGGAACATCGTCATGGCGATCTTCAACTACGGCACCGCCTCGGCGCTGTTCGAGGTCGCCTGGTGCGTCATGTGCTACACGACCGTGCTCCTCCTCGAGTTCACGGTCCCCGTGTTCGAGTGGCTCGGCTGGAAGAAGCTCCACTCGGTCATGCGCAACGCGCTCATCGGGCTCACGGTCCTGTCCGTGATGTTCTCGACGATGCACCAGAGCGCGCTCGGCTCGCTCTTCCTGCTCGCGCCGACGAAGCTCCACCCGCTCTGGTACACGCCGTACATCTTCGTCTTCTTCTTCATCTCCGCGATCATCGCGGGGATCTCGATGGTCATCGTCGAGTCGATGCTCTCGCACCGCGCGTTCCACTCCCAGGTCGCCGGGCGGCACGTCGACATCGACAAGCTGACGCTGGGGCTCGGGAAGGCGGGGGCGCTCGTGATGTTCGCCTACTTCTTCCTCAAGCTGCAGGGGGTCATCGACGGGCACGCCTGGGGCTACCTCGCCACCGGCTACGGGGCGTGGTTCCTCGTGGAGATCGTCGGGTTCGTTCTCGTCCCGGCGCTCCTCTTCGCCTACGGCTCGCGGAACGGCAACGTGACGCTCGTCCGGGTCGCCGCCGTGATGGGCGTCCTCTCCATCATCCTGAACCGCCTCAACGTCTCGATCGTCGCATTCAACTGGAACCAGCCGGTCCGCTACGTGCCGTCGGTGAGCGAGGTGATCGTCTCGATCACCCTCGTGACCATCGGCGTGCTGGCGTTCCGGTGGATCGTGAACCGCATGCCCATCCTCCGCGAAGACCCGCGCTTCGCGGAAGGGCATCACTGAGGGAGGACGCCATGGCTCATGACTTCCTGAGCATCTACCCGGCCAAGCTCCTCGAGTACGGCCTCGCCGTCGCCTACCTGCTCATGTTCATCCCGTTCTGGCGCTACGTGCAGGGCGGCCGCGCCAAGGAGGCGGTGGTCCCCGTCACCGCGCCGCGTCCCGTCGCGCGCCCCGCCGCCGTGCGCGCCGCACGGCCCACCGCCGGGTGGTTCCAGCTCCCCGCGGGCCTGCACCTGCACCCCGGCCACACCTGGGCGCGGCTCGAGGACGACGGTCTCATCGCGGTGGGCGTCGACGACTTCGCCCACAAGCTCGTCGGCCCGGCGCGCCTCGACCTCCCCGCGATCGGCGAGCGGGTCGCGCAGGGTGAGGCCGCGTTCGCGATGGGCGAATCGGACCGGACGGTCCCGCTCCTCTCCCCGATCGACGGCACGGTGGTCGCGGTGAACACGGCGATCCGGGACGGCAAGGACGGCCTCGAGGACCCGTACGGCGCGGGCTGGCTGTTCAAGGTGAAGGCGTCGCGCCTCGCCGCGAACCTCCGCCAGCTCCTCACGGACGGCCCCGCGCGCCACTTCCTCGAGGACGCGGGCGAGCGGCTCGCCCTGCGGATGAGCCCCGAGATCGCCCACGTGCTGCAGGACGGCGGCACGCCCATCCACGGCATCGCCCACGCGCTCGCCGGCGACGAGTGGGAGCGGCTCGCCCGCGAGCACTTCCTCACCTAGCGACGGAGACGGCCATGACGACCACGAAGCTCATGAGGATCGGCGCGGTGCTCGGGGCGCTCATCGCGGGCGGCGCGCTCGCCGAAGGCCTGCCGCGGCTGCCGCAGCCGCTGCAGCTGCCGCAGGGCGCGGACAGCCCGGGGGTGGTGACCTTCCGCCACGACAGCCACCTCGACGCGAAGAGGCCGGCTTGCGTGGAGTGCCACGCCGGGAGGTTCAGCATCCTCGGCCGGTCGGGGGAGCGCCCGGGCGCGAAGGTGACGCACGCGGCGATGGAGAAGGGAGAAGCCTGCGGCGCGTGCCACGGGAAGCAGGCGTTCGGGTTCGACGACTGCACCACCTGTCACGCGCAGTGAGTCGAGGGGGCCCGCCCGCCCCGGTCGCGCGAGCGGAAGGGGCGGGCGGGGGGGGGGGGCGGGGGGGGGGGCCCGGGGAGCCGGGGGGGGGGGGGGGGCGCG